>NZ_JBVAPG010000070.1:0-44338 GCF_055413685.1 Bradyrhizobium sp. LeoA1Lang
CTTGGAGGATGGACCGCCTACTATGGAAAGCCTGGTCCAAAGGTGATGCGCCTGGGCCTCGAAGCCTTCCGTCGCATCAAATACGGCACCACTTTGAGGCTCAAAAATGTGTGAATCGGATAGCCGGAAAGCCGAACGCCCATTTCAGGCGCAACCGTGGCACCTGGTCGGCCCTGAGTCCCGCCATCTCGGCGGCCTGAAACCGGCTGTTGTTGATATCCGCGCCCCAACCGGTCCATCGCGGCCGGTCGAACGCCCCGTCAAAGCCGCGGGTGCCCTCCACGCAGTGCCCTGCTGCATCGGCCGTGGCGGCGGGAGCGCCGTCGCCAGCCTGTCTCCCGGTCACGAAGGAGGCGATCGCTTTGCGCTCATCGTCCGTTCGGTCCTTGACCATGGGAGCCATGCTCCCCAACGTGATCGCTCTGAGCACATGCTCGAACGCCATCGACTGCAATGCGGCGCGGTTGGGAATGCGGCTCTGCGGGTCGCCGGCATCGTGGCACTGGGCGCAGTGCTGCGCGTAAAGCTCGGCGCCGGTCTGCGCTGCGCTGGCGGGAAGGCAGGACCAGATCAAGAGGCCGACGGCCGCAGCGCTCAATCTCATGAGGCTCCCCCCTGGGCGCGACGATCCTAACCTATCGTCTCGGAGACACCGACAACCTGGGGATGATAGCGCGCTCGGGAAACCTCGAACAGTCATAACGTGCGTCGGGCGATGACCACCGGCTCATTTTGTGGGGCAAGCGGTGAGGCGAGCGGAACTCCAATAGCCGTAAGCTCGTTCAGACTGGACGCGGCGCCGACGCCGACTGATCCTGCGCGGACGGAGTAACAATCCGGATGCGCCGCGAATAACCGGAAGCGCCTTTCAAGGGAGGTTTGCCATGCCTGTGACAACCGAGAAGGACCACGTCTATAAGAGCCTGGACCTCGTCGGATCGTCCGAGAAGAGCATCGAGGATGCGATCCAGAACGCCATCGCCCGCGCCGCAAAGACCATTCGCGAGATGAAATGGTTCGAAGTCGTGCAGACGCGGGGCCATATCGAGAAGGGCACCGTCCGCCATTACCAGGTCACGCTGCGGGTTGGATTCACGCTGGAGGAGTGAGTCCGGCATTGCGGGCGCGCAAGCGGCGCCGACATACCCGTTCTTGCGCTAGCTCAAACATCTGAGGTAGTCCCCATGCGACAAATCCATGGTTTTGTTTGATGCTTAACGTCGTCGGGAGGCTATGTGCAGACGGAGAAACTGTCCGGCGCCAATTCGATTCCGCAACTTGGCGCACTGGACACACTTGCGCAGGTCCGTACGCTGCCCGAGCTATTGCGTTGGCGCGTCCGGGCAACGCCTGATACGGAAGCCTACCGGCATTTCGATGCGGCAGCCGAGCGCTGGGTCAGCCATTCCTGGCACGAGATCGATCGCGAGCTCGACCGCTGGCGGCGCGCGCTTGCTGCCGAGGGTTTCGCGGCCGGCGAGCGCGTCGCCATCCTGATGCCCAATGGCATCGAGCACATCGCGATGGACCAGGCCGCATTGTCGCGCGGCCTCGTGCCGGTGCCGATGCACGCGATCGATAATCCCGAAAGCATCGTCTACATCTTGAAGGATTCCGCGGCGTCGCTGCTGTTGGTCGACACCATCGACCGCTGGCGGATCCTCGCAAGCGCCGGCGCGCCGACGGACACGCTCAAGCGCGTCGTCTGCGTCGATCTGCAAGGTACCGAAGACCCGGCAATGGCGGATCATCGCCTCATGGCGCTGAAATCCTGGCTGGAGCGCGGACAGGCGGCAGAGGCCGTCATAAACGACGTGGCGTTGCAGCCGGACGATCTTGCCGCGATCGTCTACACCTCCGGTACGACCGGGCGACCCAAGGGCGTCATGCTCTCGCACGGCAACATCGTGGCGAACGTCAAGGCGATCCACGCGCGCATCGCCGCCAGTGCGAATGATGTCTTCCTGTCCTTCCTGCCGCTGTCGCACACGTTCGAGCGCACCGGCGGCTACTACTATCCGATCGCCGCCGGCGCCTGCGTCGCCTATGCGCGATCGGTGCAGCAGCTCTCCGATGATTTGAAGCAGGTGCGGCCGACAGTGCTGATCTCCGTGCCGCGGATCTATGAGCGCATCTATGCACTGATCATGCAGCACAGCGAGGCGGCCGGCCGCTTCGAACGCGAATTGCTCGATCTTACCATTGCCGTCGGTGGACGACGCTTTGATGCGCGGCAACAAGGCCGCAGCCCGTCGCTGTTGGACCGGATGGTCTGGCCGCTGCTCGAGCGCCTGGTCGCCGACAAGGTGCTGGCTCAGTTCGGCGGACGGCTGCGGGTCGCCGTCAGTGGCGGCGCGGCGATCGGCGAGCGGGTGATCCGGCTGTTCCTCGCGCTCGGACTGGACATCCTGCAGGGCTACGGCATGACCGAGACGTCACCCGTCGTCTCCGTCAATACCACTGACGACAACGATCCCCGCTCGGTCGGCCGGCCGCTCGACGGTATCGAAGTCAGGATCAGCGAGGATCAGGAGCTGCTGGTGCGAGGGCCGAACGTGATGCTCGGCTATTGGCACCGGCCGGAAGAGACGCATCGGATCAAGCAAGCCGACGGATGGCTGCATACCGGCGATCAGGCCCGCATCGAAGGCGGCCGCATCAGCATCACCGGCCGCATCAAGGACATCCTGGTGACTTCTACCGGCGAGAAGATCGCGCCCGTCGATCTCGAAACCGCGATCCTCGCCGATCCCCTGTTCGAGCAGGCCATGGTGATCGGCGAGAACCGTCCTTTTCTCGCGGCGCTCGTGGTGCTGAATGCGAAAGTGTGGGAGCGGGAGAAGGCCAGGCTCGCGGGCAGCGGTGCGGAGGCGGAAACCGCATTCCTCGTCAAGCGGATCGCCGAGGCCGTCAAAGCCTACCCGGCCTATGCGACACCGCGCGCGGTATGGTGGACGCTGGAGCCATGGACCATCGCCGCCGGCCTGTTGACGCCGACGCTGAAGAACAAGCGCCCCGCACTCGAGCACCGCTTTGCCGCGGAGATCGAACGGATCTACGCGCGCAAACCACAGGGTGGATCGCGTCCTGCAGCGTCAGCTGCGCGCTCGTGAAGGACATCGTTGCGTCGGAATTCAATTGTTAACTGAGCGAAGAGACCGTAAGAGAAACTACGCTTTGCTCGAACGTTAGGACGTCCTCACAATCCTGCCGGAGAACGAGCCTTGACCTTCCGCCGCCTGATTGCGCCGCTAACGGCAGCTACCATTCTTGCGTTCATCGGAGATGATGCATGGGCGCAGAGTGCGTTTCCGGCGCCGCTGCCAGGCCAGGCAGCGCAGCCGGGCCAGCCGGCGGAGAATGGCAGCCCGCCCGTGGCAAATTTCGTGAGCCCGTTCCCATCCGGCGGCGCGCCACTCATCGCCGTAGCTCCGCAAGAGGAAATCCCCGACCAATGCAGGCAAGAATTTAGTTCGCTGCGGGCAGAAGTCGAGGAGCGGGGTCGGTGGATCAGGGCTGCCGCCGCCCGGCGCGCGTCATCGGACGAAGCCTGCAAGCTGATCGACAAGTACGGCCAGGCCGAAATCAAGTTGATCGGCTATGTCGAGTCGCATGCGGCGAAATGCCGGTTTCCGATTAATATCAGGGACCGGTTGAAGGACGGGCATAAAACCACCGAGACCATACAGAAGAAGACCTGTACCGCGCAGCAGATGCAGAAGCTGCGGCCGGCTGGTCCGACCGGTGATTTCTGGCCCGAGTCCACCAAACCGCTCATGTAAGACAAGCGCTGTGACGGGCCGATATCCCGTAGGATGGGTAGAGCGAAGCGAAACCCATCAACGTCGGAGCAAGCGGTGAGAATGGTGGGTTTCGCTTCGCTCTACCCAGCCTACGATTCCGATTCGATCGTCAAGCAATGACTCTCAGCCGCGGCTTGACTCGCCTCGCCCCTGTTGATGAAGTGCGCCACGCCACATCATCCACGACACAAAAGCGGCTGCGAGCAGCCCACCAAATGGAAACGCCTCATGCTGATCCCGATCGCCGATGTGCCGCGCTGGTATGCTGAACGCCAGCCGGCGGACACGATCGCCATTCGTCACGGACAGGACACGCTGACCTGGGAGCAACTGGAGCACCGTGCCAATGCCCGCGCGCGGGCGTTTGCGGCCAAGGGCGTCAAGCCCGGCGACTTCGTCGCGATCGGGCTGCCCAACAGCAACGCATTCTTCGAGACCACCTTCGCGGTATGGAAGTGCGGCGCGACGCCGACCTCGCTGTCCTGGCGGTTGCCGCGCGGCGAAGCAGCCGCGGTGCTCGATATCCTCAAGCCCGCGCTGGTGGTCGGCGGCGAGCCCGATTGGGATGCACCGAACTCGCTGCCGACCGGCTTCGTGCCCGAAGGGTTTTCAGACGAGCCGCTCACGGCACCCATCTCACGCTATTGGAAGGCGATGACGAGTGGCGGCTCGACCGGGCGGCCGAAAGTGATCCTCGATCATCTGCCCGCCGTGGTCGACACCACCATGGCGCCGCCGCTCGGCATCCCGCTCGGCGCCTCCCTGCTCAATCCGGGGCCGCTGTATCACAACGCGCCATTCATCGTTTCGCATTTTGCCCTGTTCGCCGGCGGACGGCTCACCGGCCTGACCAAGTTCGACGCCGAGGAGGCGCTGCGCCAGATCGAGGCCGAGCGGGTGCAATGGATCAATTTTGTGCCGACCATGATGCACCGGATCTGGTCGCTGCCGGACGAGGTGCGCAACCGCTACGATCTCTCCAGCCTGCAGGTCGTGTTCCACATGGCGGCGCCGATGCCGCCATGGCTGAAGGAGAAATGGATCGAGTGGCTGGGACCGGAGCGGATCTGGGAGCTGTATGGCGGCACCGAGCGGCAGGGCTCCTGCATCATCTCCGGAGTCGAATGGCTCGCACACAAGGGCTCGGTCGGCAAGATCGGCGAGACTGCGCGCCTGCGCATCATCGGCGAGGACGGCAATGACGCAACTCCAGGCGAGACCGGCGAGATCTATTTCCTGCCCAATGATGGCGCCGGCACCACCTATCACTATCTCGGCGCCGAGCCGAAACGCCGCGCCGACGGCTGGGAGTCGCTCGGCGATATCGGCCGGCTCGATGAAGATGGCTATCTCTATCTCGGCGACCGGCTCGCCGACATGATCCTGCGCGGCGGTGCCAACATCTATCCGGCGGAAGTCGAGGCCGCGGTGTGCGCGCATCCCGATGTGCGCTCCTGCGTGGTGGTCGGCCTGCCCGACCCCGAATTCGGCCAGCGCATCCATGCGATCCTCGAGTGCGATCCATCGATCAACGCGCAGGCTATCGCCGACGGCATGGGCGATTTCCTCGCCGACCGGCTGAGCCGCTACAAGCATCCGGAGAGCTTTGAAATCGTGCCCGCGCAAGTGCGTGACGACTCCGGCAAGGTCCGCCGCACGCTATTGCGCGACGAGCGCGCCGCATGGCTGAAGGAGAATCACGCATTCCGGATCATGCCGTCGCGCATGCAGGCGAAGGCGGAGTGAGCCCACGCCGTCATTCCGGGGCGCGCGTCAGCGCGAACCCGGAATCCATTTCTCCACTTACGCATGCGGCCCGATGGATTCCGGGCTCGCGCTGACGCGCGCCCCGGAATGACGTCGGTTCAGCTTTAGCCAGCTAACAGCTCAAGCGTTCGTGGGTCGGCTTCGCCGCCATAATATTTCTTCAGCGCAGCGGGAAATTCGGGAACGGCCGACACCGCGGCAAACAGCGTCATCGAGGAGCGGAACTTCAGATCGTCGGGACTGCCGAGAATTTCCCGGATGGTCTTGCCATCGACGGCGTTGACGAGACGCGTGCATTCGAGCAGCCGCGGTCCCAGGATCTCATGCTTCAGATAGGCGATCGCCTCGTCGCGAGAGGCGATCGCAAAGCGCTGCGCCATCGCGCTGAACCCGAGACCGGCAAGCTGCGGGAAGATGAACCACATCCAGTGGCTTTGCTTGCGGCCGCGGCTGAGCTCCGCCACAACCTGCGGATAAACGGGGGCCTGAGCATCGACAAAGCGCGCGAGATCAAAGCGGTCGCTCATGGGCTTCTCCCTGATGGGCCGACGAGCTCGACGAGGCGATCGAGCAACGGCCGCTGGCCTTCGAGTATCTTCGCATGCGCGGCGACGAGATCGAACCATTCGGCGCGGTCGATCTCCGGAAATGCCTGCATCTTCCCGCTTCTCGGCGGCCACTCGATCTCGAACATATTACTCCTGATAGCATGCACATCGAGATCGCCTTCGACGGCGAAAGCGATCACGCGCTTTCCGGCGCGCTGGCGGATCTCGCCCAGCGGTTCGAGCGGCTGATCAAGGACGACGCCGGTCTCCTCGGCAAATTCGCGGCGCGCCACGGCGATTGCATCCTCCTCGCCGTCCATCTCCCCCTTCGGGATCGACCAGGCGCCCTCGTCCTCGCGGCGCCAGTAGGGCCCGCCGGGATGCACGAGCAGAACTTCCAGCCGCGACCCCGAACGGCGATACATCATGATGCCCGCACTTGCGGGCGTGCGGCGTGTCGCCTTCAACGATCTTTGCTCCCGCCATGCATTTTCGGCTCCGTCGGCCAGCACCGGATTGATCGGCATGTATGCGACGTTTCGCATCGGCTCAAGACGCTACATGCGAGGTTTTGCGAGATCACATCTTAAGGTCGAATCCGTTCCACCGATCCAACCGTGTGAGGTCTCCCATGTCTTTCCGCGATGATAACAGGGAATTCGAGAAGTGGTTGGCGACGCAGTGCGACATCGTCAAGAGCGACATCGACTACAAGCACGAGCGAATGAAGGAGAGCGCCTTCATCTTCCTGCGCGCGACCTATTTCCGCTGGGCGAGGAAAATCGGCGACTGGTGTCCGGAGTTGATGGACGCGCCCAAGGTGCTCGCGGTCGGCGATCTGCATCTGGAAAATTTCGGAACCTGGCGCGACGCCGATGGGCGTCTGGTCTGGGGAGTCAACGATTTCGACGAAGCCGCCGAGATGCCCTATGTGCTCGATCTCGTCCGTCTGGCAACCAGCATCCAACTCGCGCCGCGTTCGGCTGTCGACGATGAAGATGCCGCTAGCACCCTGTTGAAGGGATATCACGAGGGCCTGAAATACCCGCGACCGGCGCTGTTGTTCGAGAACCGAACCTGGCTCAGGCCCTACGCCGAGCCGGACGACGGAGAAGCGGAAGAATTCTGGGACGACATCGAAAAATATCGCAAGCCCCGGCCGCGACCGAGGGAGGTCGAGAAGGTACTGGAGGCAAGCCTGCCTAAGGACGCGACCGACATCCGGCTATGCCAGATTTTCAAGAAGGGCGGCGGCAGCCTGGGACGGCCGCGTTACGCCGTGATCGCAAAATGGCGCGAAGGCCTGGTCGTGCGTGAGGCAAAGGCGTTAGTGCCCTCGGCATGGACCTGGGCTCACGATGCGACAACATCGAAGAAATCGAATTTCCTCAAATCGGCCAACGGCAGGTACCGTTCGCCGGATCCCTTTCTGACCGTACACAAGAAGTTCATCTTCCGCCGCATCTCCGCCGACTCCAAGAAAATCGAACTCGGCAAGAGCGCCGGGAGAAAGCTGCACGTGAAGCTGCTTCACGCCATGGCATTCGATGTTGCGTCCATCCACGCCGCCAGCCCGGCCGGACGCCAAGCCATCGAAGCCGACCTGCGAAAACGCCCACGCGGCTGGTTGCAAGCAGCGGCAACTGTCGCGAACGGGAAGGTTCGGCGCGACTATCGGCAATGGCGGGGCTGATGGATTTGTAGTCGTTCCAAACCGCGAAGCCCGCTCGCGCTGGGCTCATTTCGTTGTTATATTGTCTTCGGGACGATCGACCGGACATTGATTATTGGGTGCGGCGTTAGTCGAAGGAAACGCGATTCTTACGGAGATCCTTCATGTCTTCCTTGACCGAATGGAAAGTGCCACCGGCACACCAGCCCAGTTCCGGCAACTACAAGTTTGACCTCGACCGCGCGCTTGCCGCCGTGGTGGGACTGCACTCCATCATCCCGTCCGACGCGTTCAGCGCGGAGACGCTGGGCACGGAGCGCGCCGGCAACGGTGTCCTGATCGACGACGGGCTGGTGCTGACGATCGGCTATCTCATCACTGAAGCGGAAACCGTGTGGCTGCATCTTGGCGACGGTCGTGTAATCGAGGGCCATCCGCTCGGCTTCGATTTCGAATCCGGCTTCGGCCTGGTGCAGGCGCTGGGACGGCCGGGCATCGAGCCGATGCCGATCGGCTCGTCTGCCGCGACGAAGGTCGGCGACAATGTCGTGGTCGGCGGCGCCGGCGGCCGCACCCGCTCGCTGGCGAGCCAGATCGTGGCGAAGCAGGAATTTGCAGGCTATTGGGAATACCTGCTCGACGAAGCGATCTTTACCTATCCCGCGCATCCCAATTGGGGCGGCACCGCGCTGATCTCCGGCAAAGGCGAATTGATCGGCATCGGCTCGCTGCAGCTCGAACGCGAGCGCAACGCCCGCGCTGAGCATGTCAACATGATGGTCCCGATCGACCTCTTGATGCCGGTGTTCGACGACCTGCGCAAATATGGCCGCGTCAATCGGCCATCGCGGCCCTGGCTCGGCATGTACACGACCGAGATCGACAACCGCATCGTCGTGGTCGGCATCGCCGGCAAGGGCCCGGCGGCGCGCGCCGAGCTGAAGACCGGCGACGTCATCCTCGCCGTCAACGGCGAAAAGGTGATGAGCCAGGCGAGCTTCTATCGCAAGCTCTGGTCGCTCGGCACCGCCGGCGTCGACGTGCCGCTCACCGTCTATCACGAAGGCGTCACCTTCGACGTCACGCTGGCCTCGATCGATCGCACGAAACTCTTGAAGGGGCCGCGGCTGCATTGAGCGCGAAGAGCAGTGCAATGAGCGAGGCCGTGGTGGACGACATCGTGGCCGTGCTGCCACCGCTGCTGCAAACGCTGGAATCGCTCGGCTTCATCGCGCGCCACCTGCACCCACCGGAGTTCGGCCACGTGCTGCAAATCGCGGGCGAGCCGGACGAGGCGCTGCGCGCGGTCCGCCCGCGGCTCGCCGACTGGCCGGAGCAATTTGCCGCGATCAGGGCGCAACTCGAAACCGCAAGCAATGCGGCACTCGCCGCCTATCAGGGGCTGCGCGCCGTGCAGGACGGCAATGGTGATCTCGTGAGCGTGTTCCGCGCGCTGCGCTACACGCCGCGCGCGCTGGAAGCGCTCTATCCGCTGGCCGCGCGATTGCCGCCCGTGAACGAGTTCTTCACCGATCCCGCCTTCCGCGGGGATACAGAACTGCTGGCGCGGCTGGCCGAGCCTGCCGGTGAAATCACCGGCATCCTGCACGACAGCAACGAGCCGGGCAGCCGCGGCGGCTTTTCGCTGTACGTGCCAGAATATTACACACCCGACCGCGCCTGGCCGCTGGTGATGGCGCTGCATGGCGGCAGCGGCAATGGCCGCGGCTTCCTGTGGAGCTGGCTGCGCGACGCACGCAGCCGCGGCGCCATCCTCGTCTCGCCGACCGCGCGCGGAAGCACCTGGGCGTTGATGGGCGACGATATCGACACGCCGAACCTTGTCCGCATTCTCGATTTCGTGCGGTCGCGCTGGACTATCGACGAGAAGCGAATGCTGATGACGGGAATGAGCGACGGCGGCACGTTCTGCTATGTTTCAGGCTTGGGCAGCGCCTCGCCCTTCACCCACCTCGCCCCGGTGGCAGCAACCTTTCATCCGCTGATGGCCGAAATGGCGAACGCGGAACGGCTACGCGGATTGCCGATCCATATCGTGCATGGGACGCTCGACTGGATGTTCCCGGTGCAGGTCGCGCGCCAGACGAAGCAGGCGCTGAGCGCGGCCGGTGCCGCCGTCACCTATCGCGAGCTCGACGACCTCAGCCATACCTACCCGCGCGAGATGAACGCGGTGATTTTGGAGTGGCTGAATGAAGTGCCGTAGCCCGGGTGAAGCGCCAGCGTAGCCCGGGATCAGTCGCTACGCTGGCGTATCGGTCCTCGTTGATGTCGGGGTTTCAGACCAGGCCGCCATTGGCGCGCAGCGTCTGGCCGTTGATCCAGGAGCCGTCGGGACCGGCGAGGAAGGACACGACCGAGGCGATGTCCTCGGGCGTGCCGAGCCGCTCCAGCGGATTCGCCTTCGCAAGGCGGTCGATCAGTTCCGGCGACTTGCCGTGCAGGAACAGATCGGTCGCCGTCGGACCGGGTGCGACCGCGTTGACCGTGATCGCGCGTCCGCGCAATTCCTTGGACAGGATCGCGGTCAAGACCTCGATCGCCGCCTTGGTCGCGGTGTAGGCGCCGTAGGTCTCGAACTTGGTGCCGACGACGCTGGTCGAGAAATTGATGATGCGTCCACCGTCGCGCAGCCGGCGCGCGGCCTCGCGCATCGCATTGAAGCTGCCCTTGAGGTTGATGGCCACGTGCTGGTCGAACAGCGCGTCATCGGTGTCGGCGATCCTGGCAAGCTTCATGATGCCGGCGTTGTTGACGAGCACGTCGACGCCGCCGAACGCGGCTTCCGCCGCATCGAATACGCCGCGCACCGCGTTGGGATCGCTGACGTCAGCCTTGGCCGTGAGAGCCCGGCCGCCGGCGGCTTCGATCCGGCTCGCCACCGCCTCGGCGGCTTTGGTGTCGCCGGCGTAATTGATCACGACGGTGAAGCCGTCCTTCGCAAGGCGTTCGGCCACCGCGGCGCCGATCCCGCGCGAGGCGCCCGTTACCAGTGCCACTTTGTTGGTTTCGTTCGACATCTTGTTCTCCTCTCGGTCTGCGGCTTGGCCGCTGGGTGACAGGAGCAAGGTAGGCACTTTCACACTCCGGATAATCATGCATAGATTGGCATCACTATTCCCAAAATCCGGATAATCGCGATGGATCGGTTCGATGCGATGCGGGTGTTCACCCGGGTGGTGGAGCGGCGCAGCTTTTCGCTTGCAGCTGAGGATCTCGGCCTGCCGCGCTCGACGGTGACGGACGCCGTTAAATCGCTGGAGGCGCGGCTCGGCGTGCGGCTGATCGAACGCACCACGCGGCATGTCCGCCCGACCCTCGATGGCGAAGCCCATTACCGCCGCTGCCTGTCGCTGATCGCCGACCTCGAGGATGCCGAAGGCGCATTCGGCGGCGGCAAGCCGAAGGGGCTGTTGCGGTTGGAAGTGCAGGGCACGCTGGCGCGTCACTTCCTGCTGCCCAACCTGCCGGGCTTCTTCGCGGAATATCCCGGCATCGAGATCAACATGAGCGAGAGCGACCGCTGGATCGACCTGATCGAGGAAGGCGTCGATTGCGTCTTGCGCTTCGGCCATCTGCCCGACAGCGACATGATCGCAAGGCAGGTGGTGATGCTGGAGCGCTTCACCTGCGCGGCGCCTGGCTATTTCGAGCGCTTCGGCACGCCGTCTGGTCCCGATGCGCTCGAAGGCCACCGCATGATCGGGATACGCTCGCTGACGACGGGGCGGCTGCGGCCGATGGAGTTCGTGGTCGGAGGCACGGTGCGCGAAGTGACGCTGCCGGCGATCATGTCGGTGACGGGACCGGAGAGCTACCTCGCCACCGCGCGGCTCGGCCTCGGCCTGGTCCAGGTGCCGCGCTTTCACGCCGAAACCGATCTGGCGCGTGGGGCGCTCGTTGAGGTGCTCACCGAATGTCCGCCGCCGTCGGTCCCGGTCTCCCTGCTCTACCCGCGCAATCGCCAGCTCTCGCCGCGCGTGCGCGTGTTCATCGATTACGTGATGCGCGCCTTCAGGCGGGCGTAGGCACGGTTCCGTCACTGGCCGGACCCGGAACCATCCGCCGCCAATCTCCGTTATCAGCGGTCACCGGAGGTTTGGTCATGCGAACGTTTTTCGGAATGATCTTGGGTGCGCTGCTGCTGATTGCGGGCGTTTATCTCTATGATTCGATGCGGACGTCGAGCGTGGCGAACGGCCAGGTCGCGCAGAGCGGCCGTACCATCGTCAACTGGGACGTTGCCGCCGATGACCTGAAGGCGCTGAAAGCACGCGCCCATGAGGACTGGCAGAAGATTTCATCGCGCTAGCGAGAGCCGCCAGACCTAGCGACTCATGTTCGCCTTGCGCGCGTCGGCGATGGCCTGCACAAACTGCTCCTTGGTCAGGATGCCGGGCACGCGGAATTTGCCGACGATGAAGGACGGCGTGCCCTGAAAACCGAAGGCCTCGGCCTGGGCATTGTTGCGCGCAAGAATGGCATCGATCGACGTGGCATTATCAGCAAGATCGCGCTTCAAGCGATCGATGTCGATGCTCGCACCTCCGAGCACCTCCTGTATCCGCGGCTCGGTCAGCTTGGTGGTGAAGCCCATCATCGCCTCATGCGCTGCCTGAAACTTGTCCTGATATTTCGCGGCCAGCGCCATGCGCGATGCGACCTTCGACACATCGCCCAGGATCGGCCAATCCTTCCACACCAGGCGCACCTTGCCATCGTCCTGCGCAATTTGCTGCAGTTCAGGCGCGATCTTGCGGCAATAGGGACACTGGTAGTCGAACCACTCGACGATGCTGATGTCGCCCTTGGCGTTGCCGGCGACAGGGATCTCCGGATCGCGCAGCACGGCGGCTTCGGTCAGCACCTTCTCTTCTTCCTGCGCGACGGCAGTGCCGCCCAGCAGCGTGATGCCGGCAGCCATCAGGCCGAGCGCGGCGCGGCGCGTGGGTTCCGGATTGATTCCGGCACGATCGGTCGGTGGGCTCATGTCAAATCTCGCGGCTGCCTTCGCTGTCTACGCTCGGCAGGCGGACATGTCACGCAGCTTTGCTGAGCTCACCAAACTCGTCCGAAACACGGCACGATAAAGGCTGACGCGGCCGGCGTCATACTCCGACCGCGCCAGCCGCTTCAAGATCAAGCGGCGCCCTTCAACCGCTTGGTGCATTCGCTGTAATAGCCGCCGCCCTTCTGGATCCACTTCAGACCGCCATTGGCATTGGTGGTCTTGTTGGCATTGTACTGGTCGACGCAGGTGTGCATGCGCGCCTTGCCCTGCGTCTCCTTGGCGTATTTCGGATCGACCGCGTTCGGGAATACCGCCGGTCCCGCCGGCAACGCAGGCGCTGCGGCTGGCGCGGCTTCCTTCTTGGCCTCCTTGGCAGCCGGGGCCGGCGCGGGCGCAGCGGCTGTCGGTGCAGCGGGCGCGGCAGCGGCTGGCGTTGCGTTCGCGCCGCACTCGGCCTTGCGGAAGTCGTTCCACTTCTGGCCGCCGAGTGTTCCGGCTGCCTTGGCCGCCTGGTACTTGGCGCTGCATTCCTGCGCGGTCAGGGCCTCAGCCGGCGCCGACATCACGAATGCGGCGAGACCCGAGGCCGCCATCGCACAAAGCAGTTTGGCTTGAATTGTCATGGTTGTTCTCCCTTTCCGTCAAACCTCAGCGCGTTGATGAGGGCCGCATCCTAACGCAACCGGAACTTGCGACAACGCATTGGCGAACCGCCCCGTCAAAATATTGTGGCGACCGACACGCGCGATATTCATCGGCGGTTCAGCATCGGGCGACGACGGTTTCGCGTCCAATCATTCGAGGTGTGCCTCATGCCGAAGTTTTCCTCCCTCGCCACCACAACCGCCCTCGCCGCGTTCCTGCTGACGGGCACCGCCTTTGCGCAAACCACTGCGCCCGCGCCGAAGGACACCGCCAAGACCGAGACCAAGGCGCCGCCGTCACCGGACGAGAAGAAGGCACGCAGCGCCGCCTCGCTGGAATGCTCCAAGCAGGCCGATGCGAAAAGCCTGCACGGCAAGGAGCGCAAGAAATTCCGCCGCGAATGCCTGAAGGAAGCCGCCGACAAGAGCGCGGGCGCGAAGTAAGGGCGGCACCCGGCCTCCAAAAATCCGGCGCATTGCTGCAATCGCGAGATGCATTTGTCGCGGGCCTGCGGATTTGGCATAACGCCATCGTGAACCTGCTCCCCGCATCGATGGCGCTTGCCATTCCCAGCCGCGCGAACATCCTCAATACGACCGAGACGCTCGTCATCGGCGCCGCGGGCGGCCTGCTGTTTTTGTGGGCGAACTTGCCAGGCGGGCTGATTTCCGGCGCGATGATCGCGGTCGGCATCGCCGCGCTCGCCGGCCGGCCGCTCACCGTGCCGCCGGTAGTGACCCAGACCGTGCTGATCCTGCTCGGCATCTCGCTTGGCTCCCTGGTGTCGCGGCAACTGATCCAGCATGTGAGCGCGTATCCGCTCACCATCGCGCTGCTCTCGCTCGCCACCGTCTGCTCGATCTTCGGCAGCAGCTTCTATTTGCAGCGCGTGCATGGCTGGGACCAGACTTCGGCTTTCCTCGCCGGCAGCCCCGGCGCGTTGTCGCAGATCACGATGCTCGCGATCGAGAAGGGCGCCGATGTCGCCGCGATCGCCGTGGTGCAGACCATGCGCGTGATCATCCTGACCGCCGCTTTGCCACTGATGCTGGCGGTGCTCGGCATAGCACCCGCGGCGCCGCCGACGATCGCCTCCGCCAGCGCCTCGCCGATCGAGCTCGCGGCGCTAATCGCGGCCTCCATCGGCGCGGCGCTCGTGCTGCGCTGGGCGAAATTTCCGGCAAGGTGGATGTTCGGCGCCATGCTCGCCTCCAGCCTGCTGCACGGCGTCGGCGCGATCGAGGGCGGCCTGCCGCCCTGGGTGCGCGGCGTCGCGCTGGTCGGCATCGGCGCCCTGATCGGCTCGCGCTTTGCGCGCATGAAGCTCTCGACCTTGCGCAGCCATATCAATGCCGGGCTCGGCTCGTTCGCGGTCGCGATCGTGATCTCCGCGATCTTCGTTGCCGCGATCACGCTGACCACGCAGGTCCATCTCTCCGACGTCGTCGTCGCCTTTGCCCCCGGTGCGATGGACGCCATGTTGGCGCTGGCGCTGACGTTGCACATCGACCCGATCTTCGTCGGCGCCCACCACCTCTCGCGCTTCGTGTTCGTGACGCTGGCAACACCCGGCATCGTGCACCTGTTCGGCCGCCCGCAGGAAGACGTGGACGATTAAGCGGACGCGTCTCACTCGTCATTGCGAGCGGAGCGAAGCAATCCATGCCTCCGCAAGCGGCGCGATGGATTGCTTCGCTGCGCTCGCAATGACGGGGATAGGCTCTCATTTGAATTTCAAACAGCGTGAGGATGTGAATCTGCGTTCTCGCGGCGCGTTACGCCCGAACTTTGCGTCACTTTCCGCCCTCTCGAAAAATAGAGGGCGCAGGGAAAGCCGGGTGCTGGTTGCACCCGTGGGTCCCGTGCAACAAAAAGCACGGGGGTAGGACCACAGGTTCAACCGAAGCAGTCCGGCTTTCCCTGCGCGATGGTGTTACGGCTTATTTCGTGCTCTCCCCGGTGACCGGGCTTTCTTGCCACCGTCACTTCGTTAGAAGCTTAGCGCCAGCGTCGGGGCGCCAGGACCACACGACTTCGCCGTCCGTGATGTGCGCGCTCGTCAGTCGCACGCATCACGTCCACCGCATCTCACCGCAACGTTCGTGACGATCGCGACCCGCCCCTCATCCGCCATGAGACGCGCAGAGTTAAATCACTGATTTGCCCGACGGGTTAAGCGGTTTATTTTCCGCGTGAGGGCTGGACGACCCAAATCACCTTGGAATCGCTCGCGAATTTTCTTCCGTCATTCCGGGGCATCGCGAAGCGATGAGCCCGGAATCCATTTCGCCGCTCGCGCAAATGGACGAATAGATTCCGGGCTCGTCCTTCGGACGCCCCGGAATGACGAAGAGAGGTTGGCGATCGCCGCGGCGCGCTCGCACTTCCGCATTGCGCTTAGGAACACGGGCTACGCTTCGAGCACTGGATTTCTGAGTGCAAGCTGTTTCTTCTTGCCCTTTCGACAAATCATCGAGGATCACGCAGTCGGGTCCGGGCCCGCACTGCGCGTTTGGACAGCGGCGATTTGACCCGCCGCCTTGAATGACGGCGGGAGTTGTGAGAGCTGATCCCTTATGAGAACTGCTGTCGTCTATGTTGGCGCCGCGATCGCTGAAATCGCCGGTTGCTTTGCATTCTGGAGCTGGTTGCGTCTAGGCAAGCCTGTCTGGTGGCTGTTTCCGGGCCTGCTCTCGCTCATCATGTTCGCGTACCTGTTGACGCTCGTCGAGACCGAGGCGGCGGGGCGTGCCTATGCCACCTATGGCGGCATCTATATCGTCGCGTCGCTTGTTTGGCTTTGGGCGGTCGAGAACGCACGTCCCGATCGCTGGGACATTACAGGCGCCTCCATATGTCTGATCGGCGCAGCCGTCATTCTATGGGGACCACGTGGGTAGGTAATAGGGGTCGCCTTCTCACGCCGGAGGGCGATGTCTCAAGCGCGCGCCGTCCGCGCAAAGCCCCAGGCGGCGATGGCGGCCATCAACAGCGAAATCAGCACGTTGTAGCCGGCGAGCGAGAGGCCGAGGAAGCGCCACTGCACCTCGTCGCAGCGGATCACCTTCACCGTATCCAGCCGCTGCAGCAGCGTGCCGGCGCTGCCGAGATTGCCGACCGGCCCGGTGCAATCAGTCGGCCCCTGCCAAAAGCCCCATTCGACGCCGGCGTGGTAGGCGCCAAGCCCGGCATTGACGAGCGCGGCCAGCGCAAGAACTGCCAGCCCCGCGAGCAGCAGCGGCCGCGGAGCCCCCTTCGCGGCGACGAACGCCACCAGCGCCCCGAGCGGGACCGCGAGATAATAGGCGTAACGCTGCTCGAGGCAGAGCGGACAGGGCAGAATCTCCAGCACAAGCTGGAAGAACCAGGCGCCCGCCAGCGTCGCCGCCGCGATGACAGCCACGGCCGCCGACGCCGTGAAGGCCGGACTGGCGGTATTGCGTGTGGACAGCGGATTGGCGGTCGCAAGCGTCACGGCTAAAGCTCCTGCAATACCAAGGTGGTATCCCCTGGTTGTACCGCTGTCGAGCCGCCTTCGGATCAAAACCGCGCGGGTTGACCCCGCCACCCCGCCCGCTATATTCCGCCCGCTTCGCGACGCCAGCCTTAAGGGCTGATGGGGCGAATGCCCCTGTGGCGGAACTGGTAGACGCGCTCGACTCAAAATCGAGTTCCGCAAGGAGTGCTGGTTCGATTCCGGCCAGGGGCACCAACTCGCCACCATTCGAGACAAACCCGAACAAACAACCGTGCTCGCTGTTGGTGCGACCACAAGCCGCCTTTGACAGCTCTCACCACCCGCTCACAAAGGTCGTCCCCATCCGCTTCAGGCACCCATAGCGGTTTGGGCACACACACGTTTCTGTGGGCGAGAGGCGGGTTGCAGGCGTTGGGTGCTGTAGCGGCAGCCTACGTCTTCGTGCTGAAAGTGCTTCTCACGGGGATCATCGGTGCCTTCTGATCGACAGCATCAGTTGAAAACCTTTGCTTTTACACGCTTTACAATATTTTCCATCCGTGCAGAATCCTTTGCGATGGTTTCTCCGAACTTGGCGGGCTCATCAGCGATCACGGTCAAACCAAGGCCTTCCAGACGAGCTGAGACGGTCGAATCTCGCAAGGCCTCCACGATGGACTTGTTGAGCTTCTCGATCACGTGCTTTGGGGTCGCCGATGGAGCAACAAAGCCGTACCAGTTGCCTGCGAGGAGATCAGGTGATCCTGCTTCCGGGGACGTCGGCACATCGGGTAGCTGCTTGCTTCGTTCAAGCGCGGTCACGACAATTGGCCTCAGCGCTCCGCTCTGCACCTGCTGGACGACATTCGATAGGTTGTCGCACATCATAGAAACTTGACCACCGACAACATCCTGGAGTGCCGGAGCTGCCCCTTGGTACGGTATGTGAACGGCAGCAATGTCTTCGAGCACCTTCAACGTCTCCCCACACAGGTGGCTCGTGCTCCCATTGCCGGCCGAAGCAAATGTCAGCTTGCCAGGCTCAGCTTTGGCCAGCGCCACCAACTCCTTCAGCGAGCTTGCCTTGACCGACGGATTGACGACGATGATGTTCGGCGTCGAAGCGCCATTGGTGATCGGCGTGAAATCCTTTTCAGGATTGTACGTCGGCTTTTCATAGATCCATTGGTTGATCGTAAGCATGCCAGTGGTCGCAAGCAGAATCGTGTGGCCATCCGCTGGTGAGGAAGCGACGCGAACCGCCCCGATCGACCCGTTTGCGCCGCCGCGATTTTCGATGATCACCGGAACACCGAGCGACTTGGACATCAACGGACCCACCAATCGTGGAATCGCGTCGGCGGTGCTTCCGGCAGGATACGGGACGACAATCGTAATCATCTTTTCAGGAAATCCAGCCGCTGCCGCGCCGGGCACCCCGAAGGATGCTGGCGATAGCAGTGCCGCCAAAATAAACGTCGCCCACTTCATCAGTAGATCATTGCTTCGCATTCTGAACATCCTGCATGACATCTTGGGAACCATGGCATTGACTCCTCCAAGTTCACTGGTGCTTCCACTGAAGTGGTTCTTACCCGGCCGATAAGCCGGTTACCGTCGACATCGTCTAAGAGAGAATTGCTGATCACCCCTGGTGGGCCGCGGCGACATGCAGCGAAGCTGCACGCTCGAGCGAGTCCAGCATTGCAATTCGGCGCAAGAGCGCTCGTCCCTTTTCCGGATCGGCGGCCGCGGCGCGAATGTCGTCGCGGAAACGCGCGCGGTCGGCTTCATCTTTCGCCTCGAGATTCTTCTTGTTGCGAATGGTGTCGCCCTGAATGGCCTGCATCGTGACCGTACGACGCTGCAGATCGTAGTCGGCGAGAACACGCTCATTGGCCGTACCATTGATGACCGAACCCAACTTCGCCGTCAGGTTCAAAGCGTCGTGAATGCCGCCATTCATGCCCATGCCGCCGAGCGGATTGTTGATATGGGCGGCGTCGCCAGCCAGGAAGGCGCGACCTTTCTGGAAGTTCGCGGCGACGCGCTGATGCACACGATACAACGTCGTGTGGAGGATGGGGGCTTCCATCTCGGCGGGAACGATCCGCCGGATCGACGCCGTCACATAGTCTTCGGAGAGCGCCTCGGCATCGGAGATTTCCGCAGCCACCGGCATCATCACGCGCCACGCTCCGAGGATGCGGAGAAGGAAGTACCAGCGCACGGGATCGGCGACATAGCTGACCGACGACACACCCGGGCGAAGCACCGTGAAATCGACCGGAGTTGTCATCACCAGAAAGCGCTCGGGCCAGGTGAAGCCCTCGAATTTGATGTCCTGGCTGCGGCGTACGATGCTGTTCGCGCCATCGGCGCCGATCAGCCAGGCGCATTCATGCATGGTGTCGCGCCCCTGGGCTCCGACCACTACCTTGACGGCATCGCTCGTCTGCTCGACGGATTTGACCTCGCTGCCGAACGCGATCGAGAACAGCGGGTTGCCGGACAAAGCATCCAAAATGATGCGCGTTAGCTTGAACTGCTCGGCCTGCAGGCGGAACGGGTGCCGCACCAGATCGGAAATCGCTGCGAAGTCGAACGTCCCGAGCACGCCGTCTTCGGACGAGCTGTATTGAACAGTCGGCGCCTTCAGGCCCTGCGCAATCAGGGTGCTGGCGAAACCGAGATCATCGAGCATGTCCAGCGTGGGCGGATGGAACGTCGATGCGCGCGACTCGCTGCTCAGTTGGTCGTTCTTCTCCAGCACCAGAACCGGGATGTTCTGTCGCACCATATCTGCCGCTGCCACCATGCCCACCGGCCCTGCCCCAGCGATGATGACGGGAGGCTTCGCATTACTCATTGTATCCAGACCTCTTGCAGAAATTTCGAGCATCGGCTCTTATCGGCGCCTCCGCGAAGGAGGCCGCCAGTCAATGTGTCTGCCGCTGTCAGGCGGGATCGTAGTAGTGCATTTCGAGAAGCAGGCAGCCGCCTTCAGATTTGAACGGACCGTGCCACGCGCCCGGCGGCCTGACGGCGTAGGTGTATCCAGCAAACGGCGTGCCGCCTTGCCCGTTCACGTCATTGCCAACGATCAGGTCGCCGGAGACCAGAAAGACTTCTTCCCAGTGGTCGTGAACGATCGGTTGCTTGGTGAATAGGCCCGGAGGGAATTTCAGCAATCGGGTCCGGCTACCGCGCTTGTTCGCGGTGTCCAGCGATCCGGACAAAATCTTCTCCAGCGCGCCCGACTTGGGATCGTAGCCCTGGGGCAGCTGCCAGCCGCTCTCCATGTCGAGCGTGTGGAACTCGTCATGCAATTTGTTGACCGCCACGGATATTCTCCTTGAAGTTGATCGTTGAAGCGCCTGCAGGTTGGCCGGCGCTGCAGTCTGAAATTCCCAACGCCATTGATGGGCGCGGCGTTGATAGAGGCCGCCGCTCAATTGACTTTCGTCATCCGCGCGAGTTTGTTGCCTTGTGTTTAGGCGTGCAAACAATTTAATCTGCGGACGTCTTGCGTTTTTGGAATGAACTATGCGCCGCAGAATACCCAGCCTCGGCGCGCTGATGGCCTTCAGCGCGGTTGCTAAGCACCTCAGTGTCACGCGTGCCGCCAGCGAACTCGCGCTGACCGGAAGTGCGGTCTCGCGCCAGATCGCGCAGCTGGAGACGCAGCTCGGCGTCAAACTCTTCCACCGGATCAAAAAGCGGATCACCCTGACGCGTGCCGGAACAGCCTACAGCACCCGTGTGGCGCAGACGATCGAGCGGATCGAGCGCGATACACTCGAGATCATGGGCTACGAGGCCGACGGCACGGTTCTGGACATCGCGGTGCTGCCCACCGTCGGCACCCAATGGCTCATTCCGCGCCTGCCGGACTTCTATGCTCAGAATCCCGGCGTTGCCGTCAACGTGAGTGCGCGCAACACGCGCTTCTTCTTCAGCGAGACCGCGCTCGATGGTGCGCTATACTTCGGTGAGCCGGACTGGCCCGGCACGCAAGCAGACTATCTGTTCGACGAAGTTCTTCTGCCGGTCGGATCGCCGACGCTTATCGGCAAGCGCGCCGAACTGCGACCGAGTGAGGTTGCCGAATTGCGGCTTCTGCATCTGGTCACGCGACCCGATGCATGGCGTCGCTGGTTCGATGCTGCGGAACTCGGCGGTACGAATGTGATCCGCGGGCCACGCTTCGATATTCAATCCACTTTGATCAGCGCAGCGAACTCCGGTCTTGGCGTCGCCCTGCTTCCTGAATTCCTGATTTCCGACCAGTTGACCTCCGGCAAGCTGAAGGTGCTGTCGAGCCTCACGTTGAGAAGCGTCGGCTCGTACTATTTCGCCTGCCCGGAAGAGAAAGCCGACAATCCCCTGCTCTCGGCATTTCGTGCATGGCTCCTGACGCAAGCAGGCACGTCAGCGCCTCCGGCACTTCGAACGGCAGGTGGGCAAACTGGTCCTAACGCAAGCCGACGCTCAACTGTATCTCGCTCTGAGAAACAGCTTTGACGCCGTCGAAACCTCGCTCGAACGCCTAATGCCTAAGACGCGACGTGTGCAAGTGACCATTTCGGCCACCATCGCTTCGGCTATGGCGCTCTTTCCACACGAAGAGTCCCTTCGCGGAGAGCCCTCTCCCGACCCTCTCCCGCAAGCGGGAGAGGGAGCGCAGCGTTCATCGCGGCTGCAATTCCACCTGATTGGATCATGCTCTAACGCAAGAAAAACCGTCAGATCGCCGCCTGCGATACACGGTCAAAGAAGTACAGCCGATCGGGATTCAGCGCGAGGCGAAGCCGGTCGCGGACTTTTGCTTTGATGGTCGGCCCACTGCGGCCACCATCGTGTTGGGGCCGACCCTGACGTCCGAGAGAATCTGGGAGCCGAGCTTCTCGATGGCCTCGACCACAGCATCGAAGCTGAGGCCCGCCGCGTCGCTGTCGGATGCGACATGCAGATCCTCCGGGCGGATTCCGAGCGTGACGTTCTCTCCCACATACGACCGGAGCAGCTTGGCGTCGAGATTCGATAGCGGCTCGTCGAACAGGAACACCTGCGGATGTCGAACGATGGCGCGGCCCAAGGCGACGCGCTGCGGCTGGCCGCCGGAGAGCTGCCGCGGCTTGCGTTGCAGTTGTTCCTCGATGCCAAGGATTTCGGCCGCAGCCTTCACGCTGCTGGTGTCCTGCTCAACGATTCATCGGTCGCGACCTTTCGAAACGTCGATCTAGTCTCCCGCGGCACTGCCGGCCGGTCGGCGATCATCATGGGCGCCATAGAAATAGCCGGGCCGCATCCTGCCGCTCCGCGCGGCATCATTGCCGGACGAGCGCGGACCGGCAGCGCCGCCATCGACAGGACCGACCGCGATGAGCTCAGCCGCTCCCCACGGCGTCTGTTCGACCAGTTTGTAGCCCATCTCACGAAGCAGCTTTGCGGTGTCAGGTGAGATCGCATACGGCTCGTAGTCGAGTTCATCAGGCAGCCCTTGAAGATGCAGCCGGGGCGCATCAACTGCCTGCCGCGGCTCCATACCGTGATCGATGATGTTGAGTGCCGCCTCAAGCGTAATGGTGATGATGCGCGGGCCGCCTGGGCTGCCGAGCGCCGCAAAGATTTTGCCGTTCCGGGTGATCAGCGTCGGGGCCATTGATGACAGCGGGCGCTTATTCGGCGCGATAAGATTCGCCTGGTCCTGCACCAGCCCGTACATATTCGGCACGCCGCGCTTGATAGTGAAATCATCCATCTCGTCATTCAGGACGAAACCAGTGCCCGGCGCCATCACCGCTGCGCCGAACAGACCGTTGAGCGTGTAGGTAACAGAGACAGCGTTGCCGGCGTGATCGATGACCGAGTAGTGCGTGGTATCGCCTTGTTCATGCTGTTCGAGTCCGGGCCGCAGCTCCGCCGAAGGCGTCGCCTTGTCGGGCAGAATTTTGGCTCGGATGGCTGCCGCATAGTTCTTGGACAGTAGCCGATCAACAGGATTTCTAACGAAATCGGGATCGCCCAAATACGTATTGCGGTCGAGATAGGCATGACGCATGGCCTCGGCCATGACATGGATCGAGGCAGCCGAGTGAAACCCAAGCGCCGCCATGTCGTAGCCCTCGAGAACATTCAGTATCTCGCACAGCGTCGTGCCGCCTGAGCTCGGCGGCGGCGCCGAGGCGAAGACGTAGCCGCGATAGGTACAGTGCAGCGGCTCCGTCTCGGTGATCTTGTAATGAGCAAAATCATCGGCTGCCAGGATTCCGCCGCCTGCCTTCGACGCAGCCTCGACCGCAGCCGGGATTCGGCCGGTGTAGAGGGCGTCCGGCCCGTCCTTGGCGATCGCTTCGAGCGTCACCGCCAGATCTGTCTGCACCAACCTGTCGCCCGGCTGGAGGTTACTTCCGTCGTGGCGCAGAAAGATGCCTGCGACCGCCGGGTCATTGTGAAACCGACCTGCCGTATAATCCATGATGTCGGTGTCGGCGCGGGTCAGCACAAACCCATCGCGGGCAAGCCGGATCGCGGGCGCCATCACCTCGGCGCGCGACATCGTCCCATATTCGGTCAGGGCGGCATCCAGCCCCTTGACCGTGCCCGGGATAGCAACCGCCTTGTAGCCAAACCGGCTAGCGCCCGGAATCGGATTGCCGCTGATGTCGAGATACATCTTTTCGCTCGCCGCTAGCGGCGCAGTTTCGCGGAAATTGATGAACCGGTCACGACCATCGGCCAACTGCACCAGCATAAACCCGCCGCCACCAATATTGCCGCAACACGGATTCACGACCGCCTCGGCGTAGCCTACGGCGACAGCCGCATCGATGGCGTTGCCGCCGGCCTTCAGTATCTCCAGGCCTGCCTCAGACGCGAAGTGTTGCGAACTCACAACCATCCCGTTCCGCGCCTCGAGCGCCAACGGCGTCGCCGCATGCGCCCCGCCCGCGACCATAGCCAGGAGCAGAGCCATCCATTGTATGTTCATCATCATACCACTCCGGTACACGCCAGCCTCGGGCGCACGCTCTTCCGCATGAGGAGACGCCGTGATCGCGCGCTGCGCAACACTTAGATGGTTACGTTTGTCACGATCCAACATCCCCGCCAGGAGTTGAACGGGCAGCGTTTGACCCGCTCGCCCGCATGAAGGATGGATGTCGCGCGCGCAGGCGGCGCCGTCGCTGCAAACTAGTGCGATAAGAGTACGGGAATCTCGATCCTCGCGTTGAAGATATCTCGCGTTGCGCTACCGAGCATCAGCTCGCGCTCGAATCCATGTGCGAACGCGCCCATCACAAGCAGATCCGCGTCTGCTTGCTGCGCATAGGCCAGAAGGCTCGCGCCAATGTTCAAAGTCTCACGATGGATCGTGCCGAACTTGGCATCAACATGCCACCGCGCCAGATAGCGGCAGAGTGCGTCTCCAGAATGAGGTATCGGAAACAGCTTGTCGTCAATGACCGATACGACGAGTACCTCACGCGACTGAGCGAGAAGGGGCAAAGCATCGCGCACTGCACGAACCGCCGAGCGTGTTCCGTCCCATGCAACGACAATCCGGCCTTTTGCGAGTACAGGGGTGTTTGGTGGCACGAAGACAATTGGCCGACCACTCGCAAACAGAGCTGCCTCGACGAGTTCTTTGCGGGGCGAATCGAGCGGCCCGCGCGCATCGATAATCAGGACGTCGTGCACCTGGGTGCAATGGATCATTCGTTCGCGAAGCGAGACGGGCTGGTTTTCGGTCTGCAGAATGTCACATGATACGTTTGCGTCCGTCGCAGCGGACTGAACGAGTTCCGCCGTTCGTGCCACCCGTTCACTTGACGTTGCCGGCTTGGCGCCAGCCCTCTCCACTTGCCGAATGTCCGGTTCAGGCGGCAAGTCGCGGAGGTCGGTTTCCACATCTGCAATCAATGCAGATAGATGCGCCCCATGCACGCGAGCCAGGGCGATCGCACAATGCGCTCCGCTCGAGAGGTCATCTCTGCGCGAGGGAGAAAGGAAAACGAGTATGTCCTTCATGTTTTATCACCATACGGCTCAAGAGATCCGCACTCGTTTGCGCACGTGATCAATTGTCCTCAGGCTGGCCGGCTCGTCAATTGCCTACCTTGCAATACGACGGGATCGTGTCGCGTGTTCCCTCCTGCTGTCGGTTCCGCGACCTCTTCGCCTGATGCCCGCGGGATGATGATCGCGGGTGGCGCCAGGGCGAGCCTCTGGCAGCGTAGCGCCCAACAATGATCCAACGGGGGCGTCGGCGCAGCCATCAACACCAGCCTGTCAAGGCGATCTGGCGAATAGTCATACAACCCAGTTGTGTACGAGCTGGCACAAAAATGCTAGTAGTGGCCAACGCGCGCCGCGCAGAAGGTTGACGATTAACCAGCAAGGAGGGCGTCATGCTCTTCGAAGGCGGTTTGCCACACGAAGGATACCGTCCGGGCCGACGATCCTTCGGCTAAACACTCGTGTCGGTATGCGGCATGCTTGCGATGCTGTTGCAATCCGTTCAACGGCGCTTTCTGACCACACTTCGCTCGCAGCACGATGGTCACCAATCGATCCCCAGCCATAAAGAGAAGGCTGTGGCCTTCATTCTCTACCGGCGGCGTTCTCATTGGAACGCTGTTTCTTGCTGCCTCTCTGACGCCGACGCTGTTGCCGCGGACCTTTTTGACGCAGGGCGTGCTTTCTGGATGCTCTCTTGCGGCCGGATACGGCATCGGCGTATTTGGCGTTTGGCTTTGGGACTATATGGAGCTTGTGCAACTCACTGGCCGCTTCCTGCGCGTCGTCAAGCTCGCTGCCGCCACCGGTTGCGCGATCGTCGCGATCATCTCCCTCTCGCAGATGGCGCAATGGCAGAATTCAATCCGTGAGTTGATGAAACTCGAGCCGGTCGACACGGTGCATCCACTCGAGGTCGGCCTGATTGCGCTGACTGTTTTCGCAATCCTGATCGCGCTCGCGCGGCTCTTCCGACTGACGCTCCGCTTTGTCGCGACAAGCGTTAATCGTTTCCTGCCAGGACGGGTGTCTAACGTCATCGGCGTCATCGCGGCGGTTGCGCTGTTTTGGTCGGTTATCAATGGAGTCCTCTTCCGCGCGGTCCTGCACGTCGCAGAGGCGTCCTTCCGGGAATACGACGCGATGATCGAACCGGAGACTCCGCCGCCCACAGACCCTTTGAAGACCGGAAGCAACGCTTCCCTGCTCGCCTGGGACAAGCTCGGGCGGGCGGGGCGAGAGTTCATCTCCTCGGGGCCGACCCGCGAAGACATAAGCACTTTGTCGGGCAGGCGAGCGCTCGAGCCCATTCGCGCCTATGTCGGACTACGCTCGGCGGCCACGCCGGAACGGCGCGCCAAGCTTGCACTGGAAGAACTAAAGCGCGTCGGCGGGTTCGAACGATCCGTGCTTATTGTGGTAACTCCGACCGGCACCGGCTGGGTTGACCCGGCGGCGATCGACAGCGTCGAATATCTGCACGACGGTGACGTGGCGAGCGTTGCTCTGCAATACTCCTATCTTGCCAGTTGGCTATACCTGCTCGTGGACCCAGGCTATGGCGCTGAAGTCGCGCGCGCCCTCTTCAAGGAGATCTATGGATATTGGACCACGCTTCCGAGGGGAAACCGGCCGAGGCTTTATCTCCACGGTATCAGTCTTGGCGCCACGAATTCCGAACAGTCGACGGACCTGATCGAAGTGATGGGCGACCCTTTCGATGGCGCGCTCTGGAGCGGGCCGCCCTATTCGAGCAGGCTCTGGCGCTGGCTCACCGACCATCGCAACCCCGGGTCGCCCGCCTGGCTTCCCCGCTTTCGCGATGGATCGTTCGTGCGGTTCATGAATCAGCACGGAGAGGCTGCCGAGCCCCCAGGTCCGAATGCCCCGTGGGGACCGATGAGGATCGTCTACCTCCAATATGCAAGCGATCCGGCGACCTTTTTCGACTATCGCAGCCTCTATCGCGAACCGGACTGGATGCAGCCGCCGCGCGGCCCGGACGTGTCGCCGCAATTGCGCTGGTACCCGGTCGTAACTCTTTTCCAATTGATGCTGGACATGTTCATGGCAACCGAGGCGCCGATCGGCTACGGCCACGTCTACGCCCCGGCGCACTACATCGACGCATGGATCGAGGTGACGGACGTTCGCGACTGGGCGCCGGAAGGAATCACGCGGCTGAAGCAGCACCTCTCCAAGCCGCAGTCCGCCGCGGCTATTGGTCCAACACCATCGGCGGCCGGGACGCTTGAGTAACACGACCCCATCCCGAGCACGCCAATGTGAAAAACCTCAGATTGCCGCCTGCGACACGCGGTCGAAGAAGTACAGCCGGTCGGGATTGAGCGCGAGGCGAAGGCGGTCGTGGACTTTCGCTTTGACGGTCGGCTCGACCGCGGCCACCATCGTGTTGGGGCCGACCCTGACGTCCAGGAGGATCTGGGAGCCGAGCTTCTCGATGACCTCGACCACGGCATCGAAGCTGAGGTCCGCCATGTCGCTGCCGGATGCGACGTGCAGATCCTCCGGCCGGATTCCGAGCGTGACATTCTCTCCGACATGCGGCCGGAGCCGGCCTGCGAGCTCAGTCGGCAGCTTGATGCGGATGCCCTCATGGCGGGCCCAGAGGGCGCCCTCGGTGTCGGCCATTTCCACCGTCGCGAAGTTCATGGCCGGGGAGCCGATGAAGCCTGCGACGAAGCGATTGGCGGGCTCGTTGTAGAGCTCGAGCGGCTCGCCCACCTGCTGAACGAGCCCATCCTTCATGACGACCACGCGATCGCCGAGCGTCATCGCTTCGACCTGATCGTGGGTGACGTAGATCGCGGTGGTGCCGAGGCGGACGTGGATCTTCTTGATCTCCACCCGCATCTGGATGCGCAGCTTGGCGTCGAGGTTCGACAGCGGCTCGTCGAACAGGAACACCTGCGGATGCCGAACGATGGCGCGGCCCAAGGCGACGCGCTGCCGCTGGCCGCCGGAGAGCTGGCGCGGCTTGCGTTGCAGTTGCTCCTCTATGCCAAGGATTTCGGCCGCGGCCTTCACGCGGTTCGCGATCTCGGCGCGATCGAACCCGCGCATCTTCAGGCCGAAGGCCATGTTGTCGTAGACGCTCATGTGCGGATAAAGGGCGTAGTTCTGGAACACCATGGCAATGTCGCGGTCCATCGGCGGCAGCTCGTTGACGATGCGGTCACCGATCATGATCTCGCCCGAAGTGATCGATTCGAGCCCTGCCACCATGCGGAGCGTCGTCGTCTTGCCGCAGCCCGAGGGACCGACAAGCACCACGAATTCCTTGTCGTGAATCTCAAGATTGACGTCCTTAACGGCATGGACCCCGTCAAACCTCTTGTTCAAACTCCGTATGATGACCCGAGACATGGCTCACCCTTTGACGGACCCGGTGATGCCGGCGACGTAGTACTCGACGAAGAAGGAATAGATCAGCGCAACCGGTACCGAACCGAGAAGCGCGCCGGCCATCAGCGAGCCCCAGTAGAACACGTCGCCGCGGACAAGCTCCGAGGTGATGCCGACGGAGACCGTCTTCTGCTCCGGCGAGGACAGGAAGACCAGGGCATAGATGAACTCGTTCCACGACAGCGTGAAGGCGAAGATTCCGGCCGAGAGGATGCCCGGCACGGCGACCGGGAAGACGATGTAGACCATCGCCTGCCACCGCGTCGCGCCGTCGATGCGTGCGCATTCCTCGAGCTCGCGCGGGATCGCCTTGAAGTAGCCCATCAGCAGCCAGGTGCAGAACGGGATGAGGAAGGTGGGGTATGTGAGAACGAGCGCCCAGGGCGTATCACCGAGGCGGAAGTTGCGGATGATATCGGCGAGCGGAATGAACAGCAGCGTCTGCGGCACGAGATAGGTGATGAAGATGCCGGTGCCGAGGCTGCCAGCGAACGGAAATTTGAGCCGGGAAAGCGCGTAGCCGGCGAGGAGCCCGCAGAACAGCGAGATCACGGTGGCGAGCACCGAGATGAAGAAGGTGTTCAGCATCCACCTGCTGAACAGCGTCTCGTCCAGGAGATACCGGATATGGTCAAGGGTCGGATTGAGCGTCCAGAACGGCGTGTAGTTCGGCGCCATCCAGGGACGATAGAGCTCGGCGTCCGGCCGCACCGTCGTCACCATCATCCAATAGAACGGGAACAGCAGCCCGATCACGAACAGCGCGAGCGGGAGATTGAAGAAGACCCAACGACGCCAGCGCGCGCCCTCTATCATCAAAGTGTCTCCACGCGGCGGATATAGAGGAGCTGCACGACGACGACGATGAGCAACACCGGGAACATCGCGAGCGATATCGCCGCGCCCTCACCCAACAGACCCGTGCCGACGCCGACCTGATAGGCATAGGTGGCGAAGAGCTGCGTGGCGTTGGCCGGTCCGCCGCCGGTCAGGATATAGACGAGCTGGAAATCGGCGAATGTCTGGATCACCGAGAACAGCACGACGACCATGGTGACCGGCAGCAGCAGCGGCCAGGTGATGTAGCGGAAGCGCTGCCAGGGCCGCGCTCCGTCGATCGCGGCCGCCTCGGCCAGCTCCGGACTGATGGTCTGCAATCCGGCGAGCAGGCTGATTGCGTAGAACGGCACGCCGCGCCAGATATTGACGATCATCACCGAGATCAGCGCAAGTCCGGGGTCGCCCAGCCAATTGATGCGGGTGCGGATGATGCCGAGGTGAAAGAGCGTCCAGTTGATGACGCTGAAGGTCGGATCGAACATCCACTTCCACGCGAAGGTCGAGAGCACGGTCGGGATGATGAAAGGCAACAGGATGAAGGCGCGGGTCAGGGCCTTTGCCCTGAAATGGCGGTTGAGCAGCAGAGCTAGCCACAAGCCGAGCGCCAGCTTGAAGACGGTCGTCACCGCCGTGTAGAGGATGGTGTTCCAGACCGCGACGCGGAAGATGCTGTCGTTCATCAGCACCGCGAAGTTCTGCAGTCCGACGAAGTTTCCGGGCACGCCGACCTTGGCGTCGGTCACGGCCAGCAGCACGCCCTTGACGAAGGGATAGGCGATGAAGAGGCCGAGCAGCACCGCGGTCGGCAGCAGCAGGAAGAAAGCGAACCAGCGCTCGTTCTCGAGAACTCGCGTGACCGGCCCGCGCCGCGGCGCGGACACATAGGGTCTTGCAGCGACGACGGAGTCGACGGCCATCGAGCGGTTCTCCGAACGGCTGCCGGAGCGCTGCGGCCGCGGGCCGCAGCACCGAGGCGAGATCAAAACCTAGCGCGCCGAGGAAGCGGCTTCAAGCGGCATAAATCCTTGCGACCTCGTCGTGCGCCCATTTCACCGCGTCCTGCGCCGGCATGCCCTGTATCGCCTTTGCCGTCATGTCGACCATGATGTACTTGCTGAGCACCTCGGCTGCGTGGCGATCGGCCGGTCCGGCGTAGCCGGGGAAACGTCCGGCCCGCGCCGCCGTCCGGAACGGCAGCATCACGGGGTCGTTCTCCCAGAGCTTATCCTGCTCCCAAACCGTGGTCGCCCCGACGGAATAGCCCTGCTGCGAATCGAACCACGCCTGATAGACCGGCTTCGAGGTGATCCAGCGCAGGAACTCCTTGCCGGCCTTCTGGTCCTTCACATACTTCATCAGCATGTTCGACATCGGCAAATGATAGCCGAACTGGCCGGCGGCGCCCCTGGGCAGCGGCGCGTGCAGGATGTCCTGCCACATCGGCGTGCCGGTTTCGGTAAGATAGACCTGGGGCTTGCGCTTGGCCTCGATGTAGATCGAGGCGCCGTTCAACGTCGAGCTGATCGTGCCTGCGAGGAAGGCGCGGTTGTTGCTGGTGTCGTCCCAGGCGAGCCCACCCTCGTCATATGCGTCGTTCCAGAAGCCAACCGCGAACTTGACGGAATCGACCGTCGCCTTGGAGTTCAGCGTCACCGTCTTGCCGTCCGCCTCGACCTCCTTGCCGCCCCATGACCAAAGATACGGATAGGCATAGGTCGGCGGATCGCCGAAGCTGTGGCCGACCGTCTGCCCCAGGGGCCGGCCCTTCGCCTTCAGCTTCTTGCCGGCCTCGCGATATTCCTCCCAGGTTTGCGGGAACTTTGGCGCCTCGTACCCGATCTCCGCGAACCAGGACTTGCGGTACGCCAGTTGCGCGCCGAGCACGCACCAGGGGACCGCGATCCATTTCTTGCCGTCATTGGCGACGACGCGCGATTCCTCGTAGAAGCCGCCCTGCGCCTTGCCGATCTCCTCCGCCACATCGCTGACGTCGATGACGCTCTCGGGATAGAGCTGCGCCCAGTTGTTGAGCGCGCAGATCACGTCCGGTCCGGTGCCGGACTGAATCGCTGAGGTCGTGCGCGCCTGGATGTCGTTGCCGTTGATCATCTCGATATTGAGCTTGATGCCGAGCGCCTTGGCGCATTCGGGAACGATCACCTTGCGGAGCACTTCGTCCGAGGCAGGAACGAAATCGTTCCAGCGCAGCCAATGAATCGTCGTTGCCTGTGCGTAGGCGGGCGCCTGCTTCAGGGCAAGAATTGACGCCAATCCCCCAGTCCTCGCCGCAACTGCACCACCGCCGGAAAGCTTAAGAAGCTCACGCCGACTTATGCGAGCCATGACCTGTCCTCCCTCTATCTTGTAGTTGAATTCTCCTCTTTGCATGCAGACGTCACCCAAGAGACGTCACCCAAGAGACTTGGGCTTGAACAACTGGAGATACTAGCACGCCTGCCCAATTTCGATAACGCGTGGCGGGCGGAGGCTCGCTTGAAACCGGGGCAGCGTCGTCCTGCCGGGTAACCCTTTCGCACTGCACCGTTCGGGCAGTCCATGCGTCGCCTCCGCCAAGGCCCAGGGTTGGCCAGCACACCTTGCTTACCGACATGAAAAACGTCCTGTGCTATAGTGGGGTCCACGATCATGTGGAGCGGTCCCATGCGCGCACTCGAAGTGTTCGTGATCTATGTAGCGCCCTTCGTCATCATCGGGATCATCGCCAGGCTGCTGATGAAGCGAAGCAGCGTTGATCTGACCGACGTGCAGGCGCAGGCGGGAGCAAATCGCAGACCGCGCAAAGCTTTCCTGTTGGGAGGCTGGCGCAACGAGAATTGATGTCGCCCTGTTCCGCCGCCTTCAAGGGCCGCAGTGCAAAAAAATCGCGATGGCGCCAGAAGCCGGCCGCGTGTATAAGCCGGTAGCTTCTTCCGTAGCATGAAGAGGCTGATATGAACGACTTGCATGCATGGCTCTCGCAGCAGCACCATGGCCTGCGAACCTTCCAAAACTTCCAGCAAAAACTCGACGCGTTAGTGAGGGACGAGCCCGGGCAACAGGCTTTGTGCCGGCTGCTGAGCGATCTCGTTGGCGGCTACGTCGAAGCCTTCGACGAAGAACCTCTGCCCGTTGACGTCGCGGACCATGCCTATCAGCGCCTGCTTGACCTGGTTGGAAGCCTCGACCTTGAGGCCAATGCCGATCGTCGCCTGGCCGACATCAATCGCGTAGCGGCGTACGACCTGCTGCATTGATCGGGCGGATTGTGCGGGCGACTCTTCCCTGTCATTCCGGGGCGATGCGAAGCATCGAGCCCGGAATGACAGGATCGTGGGAAACTTTCTCGCCACGCCGCTCAGATCATCGCGGCGACTTTTTCCAGGCCGATGATGCGGGCGAGCGAGCGGACTTCGTTCTTCTGGTCTTCGCGGAGCTGGAACAGGAGCGGCATGGCCGCCGATTTCAATTGCTGCACTTCGTCGGAGTCCGGATCGATCGGCATCCCGTTCGCATTCGGATCGGCTTGGCGCTTCTGGTGGATCTTGCGGGCGACGGCGCGAAGCGCGGTCTCGACCGCAGGCCAGTAATATTCCTGCGACGAGGTCAGCTTCAGCCGGTCCTTGATGCCGGCGATCTGCGCATCGCTGAGCAGCGCGTAATTCTTCTGCGGCGCGGGCTTGGCGGCAGCCTTTGGCTTGGGGGGCGCCGGCGTGGCCGGCTGGGCGGCTGCAGGCTGGTTCGCGGGCGGCTCGGTCAATTTCGGCAGGCCGACATCGGCCGGCTCGGCCGAGGCATAGGCCTGGCGCAGGGAGGCCGTGAGATCCGGGATGGCGGCCTGGGCCTGGGCCTGAAGCTGCGCCTGCGCCGGGGTCTGCGGCGGCGGCTCATAGGCGGCGAGCGCGTAGGCCACCACCGCGAGGCGGTCCTTCTTGCTCTCCTTGTTGGAGACGGGATGAACGGGCGCGGCTTCCTCCGCGACACTGCGCGGCATCGGCACGCTGTCACGGCTCAAAATGCTGGTGGCGGCGGCGCCAACAACGAGGAAGCAGGTCAGCGCGATGATGGTCATGGCCCTAGTCAACGACGTCTCCATCTCGCCCGGACTTCCTTTGAAGTTGAACGCTAATTGCGGCGTTAGCATGCCCTTGGAACCGCCAAGGCGGGGCAAAGGCGAAAAAAACCTAATTTAAACAAGCGAAAATCAGGCCGCGGCGGCCAGTTCATAGGCTTCCTGGATGTCGGCGACGATGTCATGGGCCTCGAACAGCGCGGACCCTGATACCGAATGCAGGCTGATGGTCCAGTTGGTCCGGCGGGTGCGAGGCATGCTGACGACGTCGAATTCGACGTTGCGACAGAGCGGATGGCGCTGCAAGGCGTGGCGGACGCGGGTCCGAAGCTCATCAAGGGTCGCGGGGGTTTTGGTGAGAAAGGCCTCAAGAAGCACGTCGTATCCCCTTTGGTCCTGCGCCAGCCCGGCCATGGCGGCGGGCTGTCCTGCGCGGCTATTGTTGGGGCGGACGTGGTTAATGCCGGGTTAAGTGGTATCTCGGGGCGAATTAGTCGTAGCCCGGATGGAGCGAAGCGCAATCCGGGGTTTCGAGGGCGGGGTGACCTCATCCCGGATTACGCTTTCGCTCCATCCGGGCTACAGGGCGGCGCGATATTCCTCGACCGTCCTCGCCACCAGTTCATCCACCGGGAGCACATCCGTCACGCCGGAGACCGAATGGCCGGCGCTCCAGATATCGCGCCAGCGCTTGGGGCGGCTTTCGCGGGCGCCGATGTCGATATCCTTGCCGATGTCGATGGCGCCGCGCTGCGGCAGGTTGTCGGGATCGAGGCCGGCAGCTTCGATCGAGGGGCGCAGCATGTTGGTCTGCAGGCCGGTGAAGGCAGTGGTGAGCAGGATATCGTCGGCGCCGCTTGTGACAAGCATCTGCTTGTAACTGATATCCGCCATGCTCTCGCGCGTGGCGATGAATTTGGTGCCCATATAGGCGAGGTCGCAGCCGAGCGCTTCGGCGGCGCGTAGCGCGTGGCCATCGCAGATGCCTCCGGCGAGCACGATCGGACCATCAAAGAAGGCGCGGACAGCGCGCACGAACACGAACGGATTGAGCCAGCCGGTCTGTCCGCCCGCCCCTGCGGTGAGCAGCACCAAGCCGTCGGCGCCGGCCTCAATCGCGCGCTCGGCGTGGCGGATCGAGGCGACATCGGCGAACACCAGCGCGCCGGCGTCATGCAGCGGCGCCAGTACAGGCGCCGGCGAGCCGACTGACGTGATGACCATCTCCGGCTTGTGACGCAACAGCACCTCCAGATCCTGCTCCAGCCGCGCGTTGGAGCGGTGCACGATCAGGTTCGGACAGATCGGCGCGGCCGCGTTGCCGCTGGCGTCAGAATGCCGCTGCAATCGATCCTCGATCTCGGCGAGCCACTGATCGAGCTGTTCCGTCTCGCGGCAATTCACCGTGGGGAACGAGCCGATCACGCCATTGCGGCAGGCGGCTGTCACCAGCTCGACGCCGGAGACCAGAAACATCGGCGCCGCGATCAGCGGCAGCGAGAGGCGTTCGCGAAAGCGCGAGCGAATGTTGTTCGACGGCAAGGCGTTTCTTCCCTCTCCCGGCTTGAGCCGCTTCCTTGTTGTGCTAGCGTCATCGTCAACATTGGCACGAAGAAATGCCAGACACAAAACCGACGGGGAGGAATTCTTGAGATGAGCGATCCGCTCCATGCGTTTCCACCGGTGTGCGCGCAGACGCTGCGGGCGCTGGCACGCTATCCCACGCGCACCGCCTTCAGTTGGCCTGATGGATCGATCACCTACCGGGGCACGACCGACCTGGTCGGGCGGATCCAGAACGTGTTCATGCGGCTCGGCTTCGCGCCCGGCACCCGCGTCGCGCTGCTGAGCGCCAACCGCGCCGACGCCTGGTGCGCCGGCGTCGCCGCGCAGCTCGCGCGACTTGCGATCACCTGGCTGCATCCTCTGGGATCGCTGGACGATCAGCTATTCCAGATCGAGGATTCGGACGCGCAGATGCTGATCATCGATGCCGCGACCTTCCGCGACCGCGGCGGCGATCTCGCGGCGAAGGCCACGAATATCAAAACCGTGTTCACGCTCGGCCCCGCCGATTACGGCATCGACCTGTTGCAGGCGATCGAGCAGGCGGGGCACGCTACCGCGCGCTGCCTGGCCGGACCGGACGACATCGCGACGCTGAACTATACCGGCGGCACGACAGGCAAATCCAAGGGCGCGCTGCGCCATCACCGCGAATATGGCGGCTTCGCCGGCGCGATCCTGGCCGATTTCGAGATCCCCGACACGCCGCGCTATCTCACGGTAGCGCCGATCAGCCATGTCGCCGGAACGAAAGTGCTGCCGACGCTGATGCGCGGCGGCACCGTGCACATGCTCAAAGGTTTCGATCCCGAGGCCGTGTTCAAGACCATCGAGCGGGAGAAGATCAACTTCACGCTGTTCGTGCCGACCATGATCTATGTGCTGCTCGACCATCCCTTGCTTGACAAGACCGATCTCTCCTCGCTCGAACTGTTGCTTTATGGCGCCTCGGCGATGTCGCCGAGCCGGCTGGTCGAAGGCATCGAGCGGATCGGGCCGGTGTTCTCGCAGCTTTACGGCCAGACCGAATGCTATCCGGTCTCGGTGCTGCGCAAGGCCGACCATGATCCGAAGACGCCCGGGCTGTTCCTGTCCTGCGGCTTCCCGATCGCCGTCTGCGACGTGAAGATCCTTGATGACAATGACGAGGAGGTCGCAACCGGCGAAGCTGGCGAGATCTGCGTGCGCGCGCCGCATGTGATGGCGGAATACTGGAAGCGGCCCGATACTACAGTGGAGACGCTCAAGAACGGCTGGCTGCATACCGGCGACATCGCCCGCGCCGATGAGCGCGGCTACATGTACATCCTCGATCGCAAGAAGGACATGATCGTCTCCGGCGGCTTCAACATCTTCCCGCGCGAGGTCGAGGACGTGCTGTCGCAGCATGCGGATGTGGCGATGGTGGCGGTCGTCGGCGTGCCCGACGACAAATGGGGCGAAGCTGTCACCGCTGTTATCGTCGCCCGCGACGGCGCGCGGCCGGATGCGGATGAGCTGATCAACCTGGTGAAAGCGAAGAAAGGCTCGGCGCATGCGCCGAAGCAGATCCGCTTCGTGAAGGAATTGCCGATGACCGGCGTCGGCAAGGTCGACAAGAAGGTGTTGAAGGCAAGCTTCTGGACCGGCCGCGAGCGGATGGTGGGATGACGCGCGTGCGCTCGAGACGCGCGGCAGCATCTCCGATAGGTGCGCCGCATCGCTACGCGACGTCATTGCGAGGAGCGAAGCGACGAAGCAATCCACGCCTCCGCGTGCGTCGCTATGGATTGCTTCGCTCCGCTCGCAATGACGTGGAGAGAGCTGGGGTAACGCTCACCGCAGCAATTGGTCCAGCCGGTCGCGCAACTGATCCTGGTGGTAGGGCTTCGCCAGTCGCGGCAGGTCGACCTGCACGCCGTCGGGCAGTTCGGCATAACCGGTGGCGAGCAGGATCGGCAGTGACGGGCGCACTTTTCGCGTGGCGGCGGCAAGCTCGAGCCCGGTCATCCCTGGCATGACGTGATCGGTCATCATCAAATCGAGCGGCTGCTCGCTGCGAAGGATGTCGAGCGCGTGCAGGCCTGAGGTGGCGCCGATCACGCGGTGGCCGAGATCCTCCAGCATCTCCGTGGTCGACATCGCGATCAAGGGATCGTCGTCGACGAACAGGATCACCGCGGAGCGCTTGAGCTTTCGCGACGGCGGCGCTGGGCTCGCTGCTTCCGCCAGGACCGTCGCAACCGGCAGCATCAGCGTTGCGGTGGTGCCCTGGCCTTCGATGCTGGAAAGCTGCAGCGTGCCGCCGAGTTGCACGGCGAGCCCATGCACCATCGACAGTCCGAGCCCGGTGCCCTTGCCGAGCGGCTTTGACGAGAAGAACGGCTCGATCGCGCGCTTCAGGATCTCCGGCGACATCCCACTGCCGGTATCGATCACCGACAGCTTGAGATAACAGCCCGGCATGAGCGACGGATCCTTTACGGCCTGATCTTCCGACACCTTGATGTCGATTGCGCCGCCATCCGACATCGCATCGCGCGCGTTGATCGCGAGATTGAGGATCGCAAGCTCGAGCTGGTTGGCGTCGATCCGCGCCGGCGGCAGGCCTTCGGGCAAATCAAGGTGCAATGCGATCCGCGGCCCCAGCGAGCGTTCGAGCAGATTGCTCATGCCCCGGATCAGCGCACGCAGATCGACCGGCTCCACGCGCAGGTCCTGCTGCCGGGCGAAGGCGAGCAGCCGCTGCGTCAGCGAGGCGCCGCGCTCGGCCCCCTGCATTGCGCCGTCGATGAGGCGATGCAGGCGCTGGTCGCTCGGCAGGCGCTTGCGCAAGAGCTCGAGATTTCCCATCACCGCCATCAGGAGATTGTTGAAGTCATGGGCGATGCCGCCGGTGAGCTGGCCGATAATCTCCATCTTCTGCGCATGGCGGAGCTGCTCCTGCGCCTTTTCGCGCGCGGCGACTTCCTTCAGGAGGTCGGCGGTGCGCTGCTCGACGCGCTGCTCCAGCGTCGCCGTCAATTCCGAAAGCGCGGTACGCTCGGCTGCAAGCTGCGCCAGCAGGTTTTCGCGCTCGATCTCGGCGGTCTTGCGCAGGGTGATGTCGGAGCAGACACCGACCAGCGATTTGAGACTGCCATCGGGCCGCCGCACGGCGCGGGCGCGCACGTCGAGCCAATGCTGCGAGCCGTCCGGCCAGATCACCCGGTATTCGATCGCGTAATGCTTGCCGGTGCGGATGCTTTGCGCCAGGACGCCAAGACGCCGCTCGCGGTCGTCGGGATGCACGGCGTCGAGCAGCTCCGGGTAGGTGAACCGCTCGCTCGTGCGGCGCCCGAAATAGGTCTTGCAGATGTCCGAAGCCTCCAGCTCGAATTCCGGCAAATGCAATTCCAGCGCGCCGAGCTGGCCGGCGTTGAGCGCGGTCTGCAGCAGGCTCTCGCTTTCGGTGAGGTCTTCGAGGATGGCGCGGGTCTGGTACTGGCGGCGTCGGCCACGCACTGCGGAGCCGACGATGCTCGCAAGCGTGGTGGGATGAAACGGCCGCTCGATGAAGGTGACATTGCCCAGGATCTTGCCGAGCCGTACCGCGCCGGGATCGCGCTCGGGGCTGCCGCCCTGGGTCAGAAGCACGATCGGGAAATCCGACCATGCCGGCTGATCGTTGAGCCATCGCGTCAAGCTGGTCAAATCCTTCCCCACGATCGCGTCATCGGCGATCACGGCGAGCCCCGCGCCGCATGCGATCTCGCGCCTCAGCGCGGTGAGATCGCCGCAGATGTTGGCATAGTAGCCGGCCTCACGGATCAGGCAGGCGGTCTCGACCGCTTCACGCTCGCTCGAGGCAAGGACCACCGCACGCTCGGAGGAAGGACCCGGCCTCACGGCACGCTCCGGCTTAAAAAAGACTTGGCTGCAATAGGATAGGCAGCGCCGACGGCCGACGCTTGCCTGGCAGCGAGCGTCAGTCCGCCGGCGGCTAAATCAACGCACTTCATGATGGCCCTCAACGAGGGGCCAAACTCGCCCGGCCTCGAAGCGTTCCAAGGCGACGAAGCGATTTTTCGTCGCGTTACCTTAGCGCTTCTCGATCACCAGGCTTTGCACGGCGCGGCCGAAATAGCCGCGCTCGTCGGCGAGCCGCGACATCGCAAGCCCCGCCCCGTCGGGTCCGATCCAGCTTTCGCCATCGAGCAGGATCCACTCGCCGACCGGTTGTCGCGAAAGGCTCACGGTGAGGTCGGCATTGATGAAGGTCCACTCCCGGAAATCGAGCGTGGACGAGGTGCCGTTACTGAAATCGGCGGCGACCACCGCGCGCATCGTCTGCGACACCGGCGATCCCGCGATCAGCGGCCGGTCGACGCGAAACCAGATCGCGGCAGGACCGACCATGCCGAAGCGGCCGCGCGCGGCGCGCATCGAGATGCATCTGGTGAACGGGCTGCCGGCGTTATCGGCAGGCTCGAACATCGATTGATCGGGGCCGGGAAGCCCGAGCGGCAGGTCAACGACATCGGGCGGCAATGCCTGCGCCTGCGACTTGATCCGCAGCACGGAGGCCGCGACCACAGGCACGCCTTCGGCCAGGAGCCGCACGCCGCAGAGCTGGATCTTGCGGCCCTCGCGCAAGATCTCAGTCTCGATGGTGAGCGGCGCGACCGGCACCGGCCGCATCAGGTCGATGGTGACGCGCGCGATCTGCATCGGCACCGGCGTGGGCAGGGACTCCGCGGCCCACACCACCAGCGCCGCAGGCGCGGAACCGTGCTGCATCTGCGGATGCCAGGGGCCGGCGGCATCCGGGCTGGTGACGACTTTGTTGCCGTCAACGCGGAAGATGGGGTCCATGATAACTGGGCCTATTTGGTGCCGAACATGCGGTCGCCGGCATCGCCGAGGCCGGGCAGGATGTAGCCGTGGTCGTTCAACCGCTCATCGATGGCCGCGGTCCAGAGCGGCACATCGGGATGCTCCCGCTGAAAATGCGCGATGCCCTCAGGGGCGGCCAGCAGGCAGACGAAACGGAGGTCACGGGCGCCACGCTTTTTCAGGAGGTTCGCACCGGCGACGGCGGAATTGCCGGTCGCCAGCATCGGGTCCATCAGGATCGCGGTGCGATCGGCCAGATCGTGCGGCGCCTTGAAGAAATATTCCACCGCTTCCAGCGTCTCGGGATCGCGATAGAGCCCGATATGCGACACGCGCGCCGACGGCACCAGCGCGAGCATGCCGTCCAGGAATCCGACGCCGGCGCGCAGGATCGGCGCGAAGGTCAATTTCTTGCCTGCGATCATCGGCGCCTTCATCGGCATCAGCGGCGTCTCGATGTCGACCAGTTCGAGCGGCAGGTCGCGCGTCACCTCGTAGCAGAGCAGCATGCCGACCTCGTTGACGAGTTCCCGGAAACTCTTGATCGACCGGTCGCGCTCGCGCATCAGCGTGAGCTTGTGCTGCACCAGCGGATGGTTGACGACGTTGACGGCGGCGGCGCTCATGGCGGTATTTGTCGCACAGGGTCGCTGCCCGCATCAAGGGTTCGTGACGCCGCGCTGGTGCACGGATGGCCCTCGCCGCCGGGTTATCCAAGGCGACAAGCGGAAGCCGTTCGCCTTCACTTGCGAATATTTGCCGATTGCATAGACCGCACCGATTTCGAAGCGTGCGCTGGCTTGGGAATCCCGCCCGCTTTTCGCGCCACGCCCGACGGCAGTTCTTCCCGCAGCAGATCGACGAAGGCACGCAAGCCGGCGGTCATGTGCCGATGGCGCGGATAATAGAGACGCAATCCCGGAAACGGCGGCGTCCAGTCTTCAAGGACCGCGCGCAAGCGGCCATCGGCGAGATGATCGGCGACCCACCAGTCGCTCACGAAGATGAGGCCGAAGCCATCCAGCGCGGACTCGACCATCAGGGCATCGTTATCGAGCGTCAGCCTGCCCGGCACGTCCAACGCGAACTCCTCGCCGCGCTTCTCGAACTCCCACCGGTACAGCTTGCCGCTGGGCATCCGCCTGCGAACACATTCATGGGCAAGCAGATCCGAAGGCGAGCGCGGCACCGACATCCGTTCGAAATAGGACGGCGCGCCTACCACGAGGAAACGCGAGTCCGGCCCGCAGGGGACCGCCACCATGTCTTGCGGAACGGCTTCGGCAAGCCGAATGCCCGCATCAAAGCCTTCCGCGACAATGTCGATGTGACGGCCTTCCATGGTCAGTTCGACCTGCATGTCGGGATATCGCCGCAGGAATTTTGCAACGACAGGCCGCAAGATCTGATGGCCGGCGCGCTCCTTCAGGCTGATGCGCAGCGCGCCCGCCGGCGTGTCGCGGAAGACGTTCACGTCTTCCATGGCGCCGGCGATCTCGCGCAACGCCGATTGACCCGTGAGAGGAAGCGCTCGCCCGCCGCCGACAACGAGACGCTGCGCGTCGTGCGGTTGATGAGGCGAACGCCAAGCCGCTTCTCCAGCCCTGCCACCGCATGGCTGAGGGCCGATGGCGAGATGCCGAGCTGCGTGGCCGCCGCGCGGAAACTGCGGTGGGCCGCGATCGCGGCGATGGCGTTCAGTTCGAAAAGGCCAGCATCGATCATTGTTCGATATTCTGCATCAGGTCATGTCAATTTATGCCGATTGTCACATTAATCAATCCGCCTATCTGTGATCCGGGATTTGGGCCGAAAGGACATCACAGATGGCAAAGACATTCCTCATCACAGGCGTTTCCACCGGCTTCGGCCGCGCACTGGCCGAAGCTGCCCTGCGGGAAGGGCACACGGTCGCCGGCACCGTGCGGAAGCAAAGCGACCAGGAGAATTTCGAGAAACTCGGCAAAGGCGCGCACGCCGTGATTCTCGACGTCGCCAACACCAGCGCGATCGCCCCTGTGGTCGCGGAGATCGAGCGCAGCATCGGCCCGATCGACGTGCTCGTGAACAATGCCGGCTATGGCCACGAGGGCATCCTGGAAGAGTCCTCGATCGAGGATTTGCGCCACCAGTTCGAGGTCAACGTGTTCGGCGCGGTGGCCATGATGCAGGCGGTGCTGCCTTACATGCGCAAGCGGCGCTCCGGGCACATCCTCAACGTCACCTCGATGGGCGGCATCATGACGTTTCCCGGCCTGAGCTACTACCACGGCAGCAAGTTCGCGCTGGAGGGGATTTCGGAGACGGTCGGCAAGGAAGTGAAGGACCTTGGCATCAAGGTGACGGCGATCGAGCCGGGCGGCTTCCGCACCGACTGGGCGGGACGATCGCTGGTGCGGGCGGCGCGATCGATTTCCGACTACGACCAGGTGATGAACCCGGCGCGCCAGCGCCGCATGGAATATAGCGGCAAGCAGATCGGCGATCCCGCGAAGGCCGCGCAAGCGATGTTGAAGGTCGCGATGTCGGATGATCCGCCCGCGCATCTTCTGCTTGGCAGCGACGCCGTGCGGCTGGTCGAGGAGAAGATCAAGGCGCTGCAGGCCGACTTCGAAGCGTGGAGGGACCTTTCGCTTTCCACCGACGTTGCCTGATCAGGAAAGCACTGGCGGTCCCGTGCGCAACGCCGGGACCGCCAATTGATGGATCACAATGCCGGATCGACCGCTTCCTCGTATTCCTTCTTGAAGCGCGCGATCAGTTCGGCAGCGGGCACGATCTTTTCGACGCTGCCGACACCCTGGCCTGAGCCCCAGATCTCCTTCCAGGCTTTCGGCTTCGCCCGCTCGCCGGAGGCGTCGGTGCCGAAGCTCATCTTGGAGGGATCGGAGGTCGGCAGATTGTCCGGGTCCATGCCGGCGGCGACGATCGACGGCTTCAGGTAATTGCCATGCACGCCGGTGAACAGGTTGGAATAGATGATGTCTTCCGCGGCCGAGCCGGTGATCATGCTCTTGTAGCCTTCGACCGCATTCGCCTCCTTGGTCGCGATGAAGGCCGAGCCGATATAGGCGAAGTCGGCGCCGAGGACGCGCGCAGCACGGATCGCCTTGCCGTTGCCCATCGCGCCCGACAGCGCGATCGGACCGTCGAACCACTGCCGCGTCTCCGCAACGAAGGGGAACGGCGATAGCGTGCCGGCATGGCCGCCGGCGCCGGCCGCCACCAGGATCAGGCCGTCGGCGCCCTTCTCGATCGCCTTGTGGGCGAACTTCTGGTTGATCACGTCGTGGAAGACGATGCCGCCCCAATTGTGCACGGCCTGATTGAGCTCCTCGCGCGCGCCAAGCGAGGAGATGATCATCGGCACCTTGTGCTTCTCGCAAAGCGCGAGATCATGATCGAGCCGGTTGTTCGACTTGTGCACGATCTGATTGACCGCGAACGGCGCCGAGGGCCGTTCGGGATGCGCCCTGTCATAGGCCGCGAGCTCTTCCTTGATGCGCCCCAGCCATTCGTCGAGCAACTCCGGCGGCCGCGCGTTCAGCGACGGAAACGATCCGACCACGCCGGCCTTGCACTGCGCGATCACGAGATCAGGCACGGAGATGATGAACAGTGGCGCACCGATCACTGGAATCGACAGACGGCCCTTGAACAAGGCAGGCATGGACATCAGAGAAGATCCTTCGATTAGCTGGGAAGAGAGACTAGGCCAAAGATGCCAGACATCATACCAGCAAGGCAATCTTTCCAGTGTCAAGTATTGCGTTTTCGCGCTATTGCCGTAGCCCGGGTGGAGCGGAACGCGTAACCCGGGACGTCTGTTTCCGCATCTGCGAGCGGACCCGGGTTACGCTGGCGCTCCAGCCGGGCTACGAGAGCTACAGAGCGCTATTGGCAGATCGCCCGCGTGACGAAATTTTCCGTCCGGCAGTCATTGGGTCTGCGCTTGTGGCCGGGAACGAACACGATCGGCGAGCATTTCTCGGCCGCATCGGTGTCCAGGCTCTTGCCTTCCTTGTAGCCCTTGCTCTGGCAGAGCTTGTCGGCGCCGGCCTTGCAGTCCGGCGCGCCGTTGGCTGCGACCAGGCAGGCCGCGCGGCCGGTGACAATCAATGACGGTCTTGTGAGAGCAGACAGGCTCTCGCCCGCATCCTTGGCGCGGGCGTTGAGATCATCAACCGTCTCGCCCGGACTCTTCAACGACGGCAGGATCGACTTGGACTTTTCGAACAGCTTGCTGATCTCGTTGATGAGGCCCGGGTTCTCCTCGCGCTCAGGCGGCGCAGCTTGGTTCGGCTGAGGCTGGGGCTGTGACTGGACACCGAGCGAGATTGGAGGCGCGGCTTGCGCAAAAGCGAGATCGGAGGCGAGCATCAGCGTCGACACGACAACGGCCGCCTTGGCGACGGGCGGTCCGATGCGAAACGAAAGCTCGACTCGATCAAGCATGCCGAAGCGTAACCCGAGGACGACGACACGGCAAAGCGCTTTGCGCCACACCTACCACCCTTGTATCTGCACGGGCATGATTTGTGCGATGGAAGCGATTTAGCGTCTTGGCCGGTGGCCACCGGCCAAGACGCGTGGCGAAGTCGCCCGTTACCCCTCCGGCCACAACCGTGGATGAGCTT
>NZ_JBVAPG010000709.1:0-245 GCF_055413685.1 Bradyrhizobium sp. LeoA1Lang
GTCCAAATGGGACGAGGCGGCTCTTGTAGAATTTAGTCTCCCGGATAATGAGCAACCGCCGCTCCAGATCGACATCTTTGAGGCGCAGCCTGCAGGCCTCCCCGACGCGCAATCCCAGCCCATACAACACGGCGAACAATGCGAAATACGTGTTGCCACGCTCGATCGTACCACCATGGTTCGGGAGCGCCTTGGCAAGGGCGAGCAACCGAGTGGCTGTGTCTGTGTCGAAGATAAATGGCGTG
>NZ_JBVAPG010000710.1:0-245 GCF_055413685.1 Bradyrhizobium sp. LeoA1Lang
TCGCGCCAAAGCTTGGCCTCGCCCGGTCTTCGGCTTAAACGGCGCTGCAGCTCCTTGGCCGGCGCGGTGAAGTTCGCGGCGACCGCCGCGTCGACCTCCGCCGCTCCTGCATTTCCGACCACAAACAGGGTCAGAACTGAATTGATGAGGATCAATCGGCAAGCCTCATCGGGAAATCCGGACGCCACTGGGAACGCGTTAGCCGCGGCGGCTCTTGCTTCTCATCCCAGCAATTGGCGTGCGGT
>NZ_JBVAPG010000711.1:0-244 GCF_055413685.1 Bradyrhizobium sp. LeoA1Lang
TGATGACCTGACATTCGAACGAAGTCTGGCGTTCCTGAGGCACCTGGAGCAAGAGCGCGGTAACTCGGTGCGTACTCGCAATCAACGGCGGGCAGCACTGAACACCTTCTTTGCCTACCTCGCGGTGCGTGCACCCGAGATGCTGGCGGTCTGTCAGCAGGTCGCGGCGATCCCCGTCAAGCGCACATCATTGCCCGATACACATTTCCTCGAGCGAGAGGAGGTAACGGCATTGTTTCGTTCG
>NZ_JBVAPG010000712.1:0-241 GCF_055413685.1 Bradyrhizobium sp. LeoA1Lang
GGGGGGGGGGGGGGGGGGGGGGGGGGGGGGGGGGGGGGGGGGGGGGGGGGGGGGGGGGGGGGGGGGGGGGGGGGGGGGGGGGGGGGGGGGGGGGGGGGGGGGGTGGGGGGGGGTGGGGGGGGGGGGGGGGGGGGGGGGGGGGGGGGGGGGGGGGGGGGGGGGGGGGGGGGGGGGGGGGGGGGGGGGGGGGGGGGGGGGGGGGGGGGGGGGGGGGGGGGGGGGGGGGGGGGGGGGGGGGGGG
>NZ_JBVAPG010000713.1:0-236 GCF_055413685.1 Bradyrhizobium sp. LeoA1Lang
TCTCCCGAAGCGACGCCGCCCACAACGCAAGCGTCTCCTCAATCGACGCTGCCTGCGTCCACGATCTTCGAATCATGGTTGCCCATGGATTCAGAAACCCACTAAAAAAACAACTGTAATGCTAGGGCCTGTTGAGATTCATCTAGAATGGATAACAGCGGTGGCGAGGTAGATCATCGCCTCGAAGCTGCTGTCGGTCTTGTCGGATCGCATTGCTATGCGTTTGAATTCCTTCA
>NZ_JBVAPG010000714.1:0-234 GCF_055413685.1 Bradyrhizobium sp. LeoA1Lang
AATGGTCATTCGCATTGCGCTCGCCCGTAAGCTCCTGGTCCGCCTCAACGCCAAAGCACGCGAGGCGCGTGCCGCTTACGCCAATGCAACTTGACAATCCAGATAGTCGCTCATCCGGCGCTTCGCGTGAGCAACCGGCGACATGGGTAACACTTCAAACCGACGACATGGGTAACACAATTCTCGTTTCGTTCAGGTCTGCTGTTGCTGGGGCTGTGGACCCTGGGGGCAACG
>NZ_JBVAPG010000715.1:0-233 GCF_055413685.1 Bradyrhizobium sp. LeoA1Lang
GCTTCTCGAAACTGAAGCGTTTCAGGCGCGTTGCTACGCGCTACGAAAAAACCGCACGAAATTACTTCGCTGTCGTCGCTATCGCCGCAACTCTGCTCTGGCTAACATAACTGTCCACGCGACCTAGCATTACAGTTGTCTTTTTGTTTTGAAGTGCGCGCGCTGGGCGGCGGCCTGGTGAGCTCTACGCCAAAGTGACCATGCGATGATGTGTGCGGGTTGGATTCGCTTTC
>NZ_JBVAPG010000716.1:0-231 GCF_055413685.1 Bradyrhizobium sp. LeoA1Lang
GGCAGCCAAGGACACCTCGCAGCATCGAGGTCCTCGTGGATCCGAAAGACCTGCCGGAGCTAATTTGACAGCCCACCCAACACGTCAAAATCACTGTGCAGAGCCACTTCTATCACAGTGATTTTGACTCTTTGGGGGTGGCTGGATAGGCGCGGCCGAGTTTGGCGCGAGCTTTGTCGGTTGTGAACATCCATTTGATTCGGGCTCGGGTTTTATTTCGCCGCCGTTGCC
>NZ_JBVAPG010000717.1:0-228 GCF_055413685.1 Bradyrhizobium sp. LeoA1Lang
GCACGCCGACCTGGAAGCCGATCAGTTCCTTCTTGCCTTCCGGCGTCGCGCCGATCAGCACCAGCATGCACTCGCCGTGGTCTTCCATGCGGGCCTGCAGGAAGACGCCATCGGCCCACACATACACGTATCGTCGCGCCGACAAATCGCGCCTCTGCCAGCGCTCGTACTCGCCTTGCCACTCCGCGGTCAGCCGGGAAATCACCGCGGGCGACAGGTTCGGTGCGT
>NZ_JBVAPG010000718.1:0-225 GCF_055413685.1 Bradyrhizobium sp. LeoA1Lang
GTTGCGAAAGACGAACGCGACATCAGCGGACGGCGAAGTCGTGTGGTCCTGGCGCCCCGACGCTGGCGCTAAGTTTTGTGGATCAAGTATCCGCAGAGTGACGGTGGCAAGAAAGCCCGGTCACCGGCTATTTGATGCACACATCTTTGTTGCGAAGATCGGCGAAGACTGATTCCCTGGCGGGAGGCAGTCTTGTGGAGAGCGGTCTTATGTCGATGGAGGTGG
>NZ_JBVAPG010000071.1:0-43741 GCF_055413685.1 Bradyrhizobium sp. LeoA1Lang
AAAGCCTTCGTGGTAACGCTTGTCATGGCGTGGTCTCCAGCCCGGCGCGTCAACGCCGGGTGATTCGAGGTTGATCACCCCGGAGACTACGCCACTTTCAATTCCAACCGCTTTTCGGACGGCACCAGGTCAAGTATGCTTTATCTTTCAATGGGAGTTGACTGACACTCTCTCCGCGCGGCGTCAACTCGCTGCAGAGCCGGAATGTTCGGGTCGGGGGCGAGTCGCTTCCCCCACGCCTTCCGATTATTTTCCACGCCAGCCTACGATGTTGTGAGATTTCATACGCTTGATGCAGTGCGAGCGGCTGTAGCGCGAAGCAAGCTATTTTCTCGGGTGGTCTATCAAGTTCCGCTGGCTAGTGCGCCGCGTTCCGCACGGCACGCGTCGACTCTGAACACGGCTTGACGCGTCGTAACAAATTAGTCTACTTATGCAAGTAACGGTTGGCCGGGTGGCAACCTGCTTTTGCCGGGGACGCCCCGAGCATTCGGATGATCGAGCGCCAGAGGAGCGACGTTGGAGACGATCAGGATCGAGCGGCGTGACAACATCGCGCATGTCACATTGAATCGGCCCGCGGTGAAGAACGCCGTGACGCTGGCGATGTGGCGTGACTTGTCCGAAATCTTCGCGCGCTTTGCCGGCGACCGGCACGTCCGCGCGGTCGTGCTCAGGGGTGAAGGCAGGGATTTCTCCGTCGGGGCCGATATCAGCGAGTTTGACACGATCCGGGACGACAGGCGCAAGAGTGCCGACTACGAGGTCGCGGTCGATGCCTGTTCCGGCGCGATCGCAGCGCTGGGAAAGCCTGTCGTCGCAGCCATTTCCGGCTATTGTCTCGGTGGCGGCTGCCATCTCGCGCTGGCCTGCGACTTCCGCTTCGCGGATCTGACCGCAACTATCGGGATCCCGTCCGCCAAGCTCTCCATCATCTACGGCGTTCACAGCGTGCAGCGGCTGCTGGCGCTGACCGGCCTCGCGAACGCCAGACGCGTTCTCTATTCCGGCGATCGCTATCCGGCCGAGCAGGCGATGTCGATGGGACTGATCGACGAGATCCATGACGATGCCGTGCTTGCGGCCGAACGATTTTTGCAGCGCCTCGCCGCCAATGCGCCGCTCTCGATCGCGGGCGCCAAATACATGCTGAACGGGATTTCGATGGGCGCCGGGGCTCTTGATTTGACGAAGGCGCAGCAGCTCATCGATGCTGCATCCGACAGCGAGGACTTCAAAGAAGGCCGAAGAGCCTTCGCGGAAAAAAGGCCTCCGCGGTTTCGCGGCGCATGAGAATGGCCGAGCGGGGAAGGAAACCAGCCTTGGAGGGCGAGCGCGATGAAGCCTGCCAAGTTTGACTATGTCGCGCCGACGACAGTGGATGGCGCGGTCGAAGCGCTGCGTGCGGCCAATGGCGAAGGAAAGGTCCTCGCCGGCGGCCAAAGCCTGCTGCCGCTGCTGAATTTCCGGATGGCGCGGCCGGCAGTGCTTGTCGATCTCAACGGCATCAAGGAGCTGTCGTTCATCGAGCTGCGAGGTGATCGCGTCGCGATCGGCGCGTTGACGCGGCATCGCGAGATCGAGCAGTCGCCGCTGATTGCCTCAAAACTGCCGGTGATGGCAGCGGCCATGCGGCATGTGGCGCACCTTGCGATCCGCAATCGCGGCACCATCGGCGGCAGCCTGTCGCATGCCGATCCCGCGGCCGAGTTGCCGATGCTGTCCCTGTTCTATGGCGCCGAACTCAGCGTTCACGGCCCGTCGGGCCGGCGTGCCATCGCTGCGGAAGACTTCTTCGTCGACGCGCTGACCAATTGCCTGGAGCCGGAGGAGATCGTGGTGGAGATCGAATTTCCGATCCTGCAACACAACGGCTGCGCATTCGAGGAGGCGGCGCGCCGTTTCGGCGATTTCGCGCTTGCAAGCATCGCCGTCTCGGTGCGGCGGAGCGAGGCCAGAATTGACGACGCGCGCGTTGCGGTAATGGGCGTCGCTGATACGCCGCTCCGGCTCAGGGAAGTGGAACGAGAGCTTGGTGCGATCGAGGTCAATGACCAAACACCGGATCGATTTGCGGAACTCGTGACGGCCAGCGTTTCCGCCAATGGCGACCTTCACGCATCGGCCGAGTACCGCCAGCATTTGCTGGGACAGTTGGCAAGGCGCGCCATGCAGACGGCATTGAGTGAGGTGATCCGATGAGCACGAACGTATCGGTGACCGTCAACGGCACGACATACGACATCGCGGACGTCGAGCCGCGCCTGCTGCTGTCGGACTTCCTGCGCGACACACTCGGACTGACGGGGACGCATGTCGGTTGTGAGCACGGGGTTTGCGGTGCCTGCACTGTGCTGATGAATGGCGACAGTGTGCGCTCCTGCCTGACGCTTGCCGTGCAGGCCAATGGCGCCGAGATCACGACGGTGGAGGGGCTCGGAACGCCGGAAATGCTCAATGTGCTGCAGGCCCAGTTTCGTGAGCACCACGGGCTTCAATGCGGCTTCTGCACGCCCGGGATGCTGATGACGGGCGAGGATCTGCTCCGGAAATATCCGCTCGCGACCGACGACGAGATCAGGGAAGGGCTGTCGGGCAATCTCTGCCGCTGCACCGGATATCAGAACATCGTCGCGGCGATCAGGAGTGCGGCTGCGCAGCGCGCGGAGAAAACATCATGAAGCTGAATTTCCTCGCCGCCGGACGTCTTCGCATGAAGAAGAGCATCTATGTCGCCGGCGCCGACCGCAGCGAAATGATCGATCTTCCCGTGAGTAGTGCCTTGATTCGGCACAAGCAGGGCAATGTGCTGTTCGATACCGGCTGTCACCCGTCCGTGGTCGACAATGTGGAGGAGCGCTGGGGTCTGCTCGCCAAGGTCATGAAGCCGCTGATGAGCGCGAACGAGACCTTGCTGCCGAGTCTCGCCTGCGTCGGGCTGGAGGCGGACGACATCGATATCGTCGTCAATTCCCATTTCCATCCTGATCATTGCGGCTGTAATCAGTTCTTCCGCAAGGCGACGATCCTCGCTCACACCAAGGAGATCGAAGCTGCTAAGGCGCCAGGCGCCGAAACCGCGGGCTACCTGCGCGCGGATTGGGACTACGGACAGCCGATCGAGCCGCTGAACGGCGAGAAGGATGTCTTCGGGGATTCCAGCGTCGTGCTGGTGCCGCTACCGGGCCATACGCCTGGCTCGCTCGGCGCGCTGGTGAGCCTCGACCGTGATGGTCAGTTCCTGCTCGCTTCGGATGCGGTCAGCCTGCGCCGAAATCTCGATGCCGATACTCCGCCCCGCAACACCTGGAATGTCGACGAGCAATTGAAGACGTTCGCGGAAGTGCGGCGGATCGAGAAGGCCGGCGCGGCAGTGATTTGCGGCCATGACGACCAGCAATGGCAGGGCCTGCGCAAGGGGAACGATGGCTATGAGTAGCGACAGGCGTGCTCAGCCGTCGGATGTGTTGCGTCCCCGGAACGTCGGCGCGCCCATCAAGCGCACGGAGGACCCACGCCTCTTGACCGGGCGCGGCGAATATTCAGCCGACCGCAAGCCGGACCGGCCGCTTCATGTCGCCTTTCTACGGAGCGGACAGCCGCATGCGCGGATCTCCCGCATCGACGCCACCGTCGCGCAGGCAGCGCCTGGCGTGGTCGCCGTGTTCACGGCGGATGGCATCGCGGGGGACTTCAAGCCGGTGATTCCGGTCTCGCGCATGCCGAATTATTACGCGACGCCGATCCTTCCTCTTGCTTCCGGCAAGGTCCGCTATGTCGGCGAGGCCGTTGCAGCCGTCATCGCCACCTCGCGCTATCTCGCGGAGGATGCGATCGAGTTGATCGAGGTCGACTATGAGCCGCTCGGCGCGATTTCGCGCGCAGAACTCGCGGTTGCCGATGACGCGCCGCTGTTGCACGAGGAGGCGGGCAGCAACGTCCTGATCGCGCGCGAATTCAAGAAGGGCGACGTTGCCGCTGATTTGAAGGCCGCCGCGGTGAAGGTCGGCGGTCGGTTTGAAATGACCCGCAAGGCGCCTCTTGCGATGGAGCCGCGCAGCTATACGGCCGAATACGAGAAGCGACGCGACGCCATCACGCTTTACACGTCGTCGAACATTCCCGGGATCGTCCGTGACGCAATTTCCGAGTCGCTCGGCCTTCCCGGTCATCGCCTGCGCGTGGTGGCGCCCGATGTTGGCGGAAGTTTCGGTTCGAAGGGCTCGCTCTATCCGGAGGAACTCCTGATCTGCATCGCGGCGCGCAAGCTCGGCCGCTCGCTCAAATGGACGGCGGATCGCCTGGAAGATGTCAGCAGCTCCAGCCAGGCCTTTGCCGAGATCGTCGATGCCGAAATGGGATTCGACGCAAACGGCGTTGCGACCTCGCTGCAGGCCGATGTCATCGGCGATGTCGGAGCCTATTCGATCTATCCGTGGACGTGCGGGCTCGAGCCGGTCCAGGTCGTCAGCTTCCTTCCCGGCCCCTACAAGATCGCCTCCTATCGGGGTGTCGTGCGCGGCGTCGCCACCTGCAAGCCGCCGACCGGTCCCTATCGCGGAGTAGGCCGGCCGATCTCCGCCTTCGTCACCGAACGTTTGATGGATCTTGGCGCGAGGGTGCTTGGCCTCGATCCGCTCGAGATCAGGCGCCGCAATCTGGTGCAGCCCGACGAATTCCCGTATCGGATTGCGTCCGGCATCATCTGGGACAAGACGGGTTTCGTCGAATGCCTGGACGCGGCTGCCGAGGCTGCCGGTTACGAACAGCTCCGCGCCCAACAAACAGATGCGCGCAAGCAGGGACGCCTGTTCGGCATCGGCATCGCCAGCTATGCCGAGTTGACCGGAATTGGTTCGCGGATCGCGGTGGCGCCGGGAATGCCGATCAATACCGGCTCGGAGACGGCGAAGATCACCATTGACTCGACCGGCGCCATCACCGCGGCTTTCGGGGTCGCCTCTCACGGGCAGGGGCTCGAAACCACGCTGGCCCAGATCGTCGCCGACGATCTCGGCGCAAGGTTCGAGGATGTCCGCGTGATCCAGGGCGACAGCGATGAGGTGCCGATGTCGACCGGCACTTATGCGAGCCGGAGCGCCGTGCTAGGCGGCGGCGCGGCCAAGCATGCGTCGTTTCTGCTGCGGGACAAGATCAGGCGCGTCGCCTCGTATCTCCTGGAAGCCAATCAGGACGATATCGACGTCAGCGACGGCAAGGCCGTCGTCATCGGCACCGATCGCGCGGTGACGTTCAAGCAAGTCGCGAAGGCCGTCTATTCCGACATGAAGACCTTGCCGGTCGAAGCGCGCGAGGAATTGAGCGCGGCCTACACCTACGATCCCATCAATGGAACGACCGCGGCAGCCACCCACATCGCCGCGGTGGAGATCGACCCGGCGACGTGCTTCGTACGAATTCTGAAATACGTGTCGCAGAGGATTGCGGGAAGATCATCAATCCGATGATCGTTGACGGCCAGGTGCATGGCGGCGTGGCGCAGGGCATCGGCGCGGCGCTGTTCGAGGAATTGATCTACGACGATGACGCTCAGCTCCTGAGCGCGAGCCTGGTCGACTATGTGATCCCCTCCGCGCCCGAAGTGCCGGTCATGGACGTCGTCCATATCGAAAGCGAGTCGGCGGTGGCCGGCGGATTCCGCGGCATGGGCGAGGGCGGCACGATCGGCGCACCGGCTGCCGTCGCGAACGCGATCGCCGACGCGCTGTCGCCGCTCGATATCGATGTTTCCATTCTTCCGATGACTCCAGAACGCATCTTTCGGCTCCTGGAGCAGGCCAGGCTCAAATCAAGAGGACAAGCTGATGAGTGATCTCAAGGGACGTGTCGCCCTCGTGACGGGAGGCGGACGGGACGTCGGCGCCGCCATCTCGAAGATGCTGGCGGAAAAGGGCGCGAGCGTCGCGATCAACTATCACAGCTCGAAGGCCGAGGCTGAGGCTGTTGTCGCCGAGATTGCAAAGGGCGGCGGCAAGGCCAAGGCCTATCAAGCGGATATTTCGGACGCCGACGTCGTCAGGAAAATGGTCGAAAGCATCAGGAGCGATTTCGGCGGACTCGACATCCTCGTCAACAACGCCGGATTGGTGTTCCGCAAGCGCTTCAGCGAAAGCACGCCCGAGGACTGGAAGAAGCAGATCGACACCTGCCTCTACGGCGCGCTGAACTGTTCCCACAGCGCCGGACCGCTGCTGGAGGCATCAGGTCGCGGCCGCATCATCTCCATCATGGGAGACTCCTCGCGGGTCGGCGAGTCCGGTCTTGCGCTCGCGGCCGCCGCGCGCGCCGGCACGATCGCGCTGATGAAATCGCTCGCCCGCGAATGGGGACGTTCGGGCGTCACCGCCAATTCGATCTCGCTCGGCCTTATCGAGACCGCACACGACAAGACATGGGTGGACGCCAACCGCGACAAGCTGGTCAAGGCCTACGCCATCCGCCGGCTGGGATTGCCGTCCGACGTTGCGCCGCTGGTGACGCTGCTCGCATCCGATGCCGGAAGCTGGATCACCGGACAGGTGATCAGCGTCAACGGTGGATACAGCATGGTCTAGGAGAACGACGATGCTGCAGGTTGATTTGATCGCGCCGATCGCAACTCTCCTCGATCGTCACGCCAAACAGCGGCCCGGGAACGTGGCGTATTCGGATTCGTCGCGGGAGGTGACGTATGCGAACCTCGCCGAACACACCGCTGCGATCGCGGCCAATCTGGCGAAGGCCGGGCTGAAGGAAGGCGGCAAGGTTGCGATCTATCTGCCGAACGGCGTCGACTGGATCGAAGCCTGCTTCGCGGCCTTGCGCGCCGGCGCGGTCGTGGTGCCCATCAGCTTCGATGCGGCGGAAGGCGAGATCAGCTATCGCCTGACCGATGCCGGCTGCAGTCTTGTCATCACCGCGGCCGCAAGGAAGGAGCTAATTGGCAAGATCTGCCGTGATGCCGGAATCTCGCCGACAATCATGTTTGCCGGCACCGACGCGGCGAAAGCGGGGATGGCGCTGGCTGACCTCGCAACAGGCAGCGCCGCCAGGCCACTCGATCCCGACGATATCGACCGTTCTTCCTTTATCATCTACACCTCCGGCACGACGGGCCGGGCCAAGGGCGTGTTGCTATCGCTGCGCAGTATGCTGTGGATCGCCGCCTCATGCTGGGCGCCGATCTGCGAGCTGACCGAGAAAGACGTCGTTCTGTCGCCGCTACCGCTGTTCCACTCCTATGGTCTCAATCTCTCGGTGCTCACCGTGCTCGCGGTCGGCGCGAGCGAGCACATCATGGAGAGGTTCTCGCCGCAGCAGGCGCTCGATCTCCTGCAGACCGGGAAATATTCCGTTCTGCCCGGCGTGCCGACGATGTTCCACTATCTCCTGCATCGTGCGCAGGAGACCGGCGTCGAACGCCTCGGGTCCATCCGCCTCTGCATCTCCGCCGGCGCCATCATGCCGGCGACGCTGAACAAGGCGCTCGAGGAGCACTTCAACACGCGGCTGCTCGATGGCTACGGCATCACCGAAACCTCCACTATGGTCACCATGAACTGGCTGCACGGCGCGAGGCCGATGGGCTCATGCGGGCTGCCTGTGCTCGGCCTCGCCGTGCGTATCGTCGATCCATCTTCGCTCGAGGATGTCGCTATCGGGGAGGAGGGCGAGCTGATCGTGCGCGGACCGAACCTGATGCGCGGTTATCACAACAAGCCCGCGGAGACGGCGTCCGCGTTGCGCAAGGGCTGGTACCATACGGGCGATCTCGCGAAATCGGACGCCAGCGGTTACCTCACGATCACGGGCCGCATCAAGGAGCTGATCATCCGCGGCGGCCAGAACATCGCGCCAGCGGAGATCGAGGAAGTCGTGGTGCGGCACCCGCAGGTGACCGATTGCGCGGTCGTCGGCATCAAGCACGCGACGCTCGGCGAAGTGCCGTGTCTGTTCGTTGTGGCCAAGACCAATGAGCTGGATGTTGCTTCGCTGATGGCCCACTGCAAGGCCCATCTCTCATCCTACAAGATCCCCGAAGCCACCCATCTCGTGTCGGAGATCCCGCGCACAAGCTCGGGGAAGATCATGCGCTTCAAGCTGGTCGAGGCGTTGGGCCGGGCGTAATCCGCCAATCAGGAGTCGACGGAGCGCGGTCCCAGGGCGCCAAAGGCCTTGGGATCGTAGGTCAGCTTGTAGCGCATGTCGGCGGCGACGATCGGCTGCTTGCAGCGGTCGCAATTCACCGATGCATGAAAAACGTGGCCGCAGGTGAGGTGGGTGAGCAGCAGCGGCGGCTTGCCTTTCGACAGCCAACGGTCGCCCCATTGCAGCATGGTGATGAAGGGGCCGTAGAGGTCACGCCCCATGTCGGTGAGGAGATATTCATAGCGCTCGGGCGAGCTTTGATATTGCCTGCGGTAGAACACGCCGCTTGCGACAAGCCGGTTCAGCCGGTCGGTCAGAATATTCGGTGCGATCTCGAGCTCGGTCAGGATCTTGTCGTAGCGGCGATTGCCGAAGAAGCCCTCGCGCACGACCATAAAACTCCATTTGTCGCCGATGATCTCCAGCGCGCGCGACACCGAGCTCGGACGGCCGAGCGAGAAGCGGCTGCCGTCGGAGGCGCGCCTGGTGTTGCGGCCGGCCTTGGCCGGATGGCGCCCGGCGCCCGGCCCATCGCGATACTTCGCATCTCGTGCGGTGACGCGTTCGCCGCAATGCGAGCACGCAACGATCGGATGACTGTCGCAACCGCAGCTCATGTGGACCAGCGTCAGCGGCGCGGGCCTGCCGCCGGCAAGCCAGCGGTCGCCGAACTGCATCAGGGCGATGAAGCTCGGATAGAGATCAAAGCCCATCTTGGTCAGACGATATTCCTTGCGCAGCGACGATCCGGGCGCGACCTGCCGAAAGATCGCAAGCTGCGTCAGCTTGCGCAGGCGATCGGTCAGTGTCGCGCGGGGAATCCCGAGTGCCGTGCGAAAGGCCTCGAACGTCTGCGCGCCGAAGAACGCCTCGCGGATGATCAGGAATGCCCAGGCGTCGGAGACGATGTCGAGCGTGCGCGCGACCGAACAATTCCGCTCGCGCCGGGCGGTGCCGACCTGAGCTTTACCGGCCTGGGCTTTGCTCGCCTTCGCAGCCGGCCGGGCCGATGGCTTCGTCGTCTGGAGCTTCGCGGTGGCAGGCATTCCCTGGACAATCCGTCTGCGCAGCCGCCATTCGCGGGCCGCCTTCTAAAGTCGGGGCCCGTTTAACACATCGGCGCGATTGACTCCCTCGAAAAATCAGTCTAGTTACGCATGTAATAAAAGTCTAGTTATGCATGTAATAAGCGGATCGCACCGCGTCCATTTTCCCTGGGAGGAACCTCATGAAGGCCGGAGTGCAGAAATTCCTGGTCGCAGCCGCGGCGATAGTCGTTTTCGCAAACCCTGCCGGCGCCCAGAGCCTCGCGATGTCCGACGATGCCGTGAAGATCGGCGTGCTCACGGATATGTCGGGCCAGTTCTCCCACGAATCCGGCGAGGGGGCTGTGACGGCAGTGAAGATGGCCGTCGAGGACTTTGGCGGCAAGGTGCTGGGGAGACCGATCGAGGTGCTGGTCGCCGATCATCAGAACAAGCCGGACACGGCTTCCGGACTGGCGCGCAAATGGTTCGATGTCGCTCACGTCGACATGGTCGCCAACCTGATCAATTCCTCGATCGCGCTCACCGTCTCCCAGCTAGCGAAAGAGAAGAACAGGATCGCCATCATCAACGGCTCGGGATCGTCGCGCCTCACCAATGATGCCTGCACGCCCAACAGCGTTCACTATGCCTACGACACCTACGCGCTCGCGCGCGGCACGGGCAGCGCGCTGCTGAAGGCCGGTCAGAAGAGCTGGTACTTCCTCACCGCGGACTACGCCTTTGGACATGCGCTGGAGGCCGATACCTCCGCGGTCGTGAAGGGCCTGGGTGGAGAGATCGTCGGGTTGACACGGTACCCGATCGAGACATTCGATCAATCCTCATTCCTGCTGCAAGCACAGGCGTCAAAGGCTCAGGTCATCGGCCTTGCGGGCTCGGGCACCGTCCTGGTGAATGCGATCAAATCCGCGCAGGAGTTCGGGATCACTAAGGGAGGGCAGACGCTTGCAGGATTGCTCGTCTGGATCACCGATATCAAGAGCCTCGGACTGAGCTCAGCGCAGGGGCTCGTGCTGACGAACGCCTTCTATTGGGATCGCGATGACGAGACGCGCGCATGGTCCAGGCGCTTCTTCGAGCGCATGAAGCGGATGCCGCACATGGGCGACGCCGGCGACTACTCCTCGACCATCCACTATCTCAAGGCGATCGAGGCGGCCGGCACCGACGAGGCCCAGGCCGTGATGAGCAGAATGCGGGAAATTCCGGTCAACGACTTCTTCGCCAAGAACGGCCGCATCCGCGAGGACGGGCGCATGGTGCACGACATGTATGTGTACGAGGTGAAGAAGCCGTCGGAGTCCAAGGGCGATTGGGATTACTACAAGCTCCGCGAGGTGATCCCCGGCGACCAGGCGTTCCGCCCGCTCAAGGACAGCGTCTGCCCGCTGGTCAAGAAGGGGTAAGTCTGGATGGATCAGGACGTCGCCGCCAATGGTCTCGCCACTCTAACCCGGGAGCCGATCCGTACCGGCGCCGACTATATCGCGAGCTTGAGGGGCCGGAAGCTCAGGGTTTATCTGATGGGCGAGGCGGTCACGGAGCCGGTCGACCATCCGATCATCCGGCCCTCGATCAACGCGGTGGCCGAAACCTACGACCTCGCCAACGACAATCCGGAACTTGCAGCGGCGCTCTCGCCATTGACCGGCGAGCGCATCAACCGCTTCCTGCATATCGCGACCAGCCCCGGTGATCTCGTGATGCAGAACAAGATGCAGCGCCGGCTCGGACAGTTGACGGGCACCTGCTTCCAGCGCTGCGTCGGCATGGACGCGCTGAACGCGCTGCATTCGGTGACCTATGATCTGGATCAGAAGCACGGCACCGGTTACCACGGCCGGTTCAAAGAGTTCCTGGCCCGGATCCAGAGGTCGAACCTCGTGATCGGCGGCGCGATGACCGACGTGAAGGGTGATCGTGGCAAGTCGCCTTCGGAGCAGGCCGATCCCGATCTCTTCGTCCACGTCACACGGCGCACGCTGCAGGGCGTCTATATCAGTGGCGCCAAGGCGCATCAGACCGGTTGCATAAACTCGCACTGGCTTATCATCATGCCGACGATGAGGCTGGAGGTGGACGACAAGGACTATGCGATCGTCGGCGCCGTGCCGGTGGATGCGAAAGGCATCACCTATATCTACGGCCGGCAATCCTGCGACACCCGTAGCGCCGAGGACGGCGACATCGACGCTGGCAATGCGCGGTTTGCCGGCCAGGAAGCAATGATCGTGTTCGAGGATGTGTTCATTCCCTTCGAGCACATCTTCATGGACAGCGAGGCGGAGTTCGCGGCCTCGCTGGTCGAGCGCTTCACCTGCTATCACCGCCGCAGCTATGTCTGCAAAACCGGCGTCGGCGATGTCCTGATCGGCGCGGCGGCGACGATTGCCGACTATAACGGTGTCGAACGCGCGTCCCATATCCGCGACAAGCTCGTCGAGATGACCCACCTCAACGAGACGATCTACGGCACAGGCGTCGCGGCGAGCCATCAGGGTACGGAGATGAAATCCGGCGCCTATCTGCCGGACGAGATGCTCGCGAACGTCTGCAAGCACCACGTCACGCGGCTGCCTTACGAGATCGGCCGGCTGGCGCAGGACCTCGCTGGCGGACTGATGGTGACCTTGCCGTCGGAGCGAGAGCTCAGGCATGAAACGGTCGGTCCGATGATCGAAAAGTACCTGAAGGGGCGGTCCGAGATCGCAACTGAAGACAGGATCCGCATTCTGCGCTTGGTGGAGAACATGACGCTCGGCAGGAATGCCGTGGGCTATCTGACCGAATCCATGCATGGGGCGGGTTCGCCGCAAGCCCAGCGCATCCAGATCGCCCGCGCGATGCAGATCGAGTTCAAGAAGGAACTGGCCAGGACACTGGCCGGCATCGCCTCCGCATCCCGCGCCGAGATCACCGACGATCTGGTGACCTACATGGCGAGGGTGTTCGCACCCGTTCCCGCCCGAGCGCGCACGCACTGAGAGAACTCCAATGGCAATGACCATGAGCGGAGAGATCCAGCTTGCCGCCCCGAGGGTCGTGGTGTGGGCCAAGCTGAACGATCCTGAGGTTCTGAAAGCCTGTATTCCCGGCTGCGAGGAATTGGAGAAGACCGATGATCAGGGCTTTCGTGCGGTTGCCAGGATGAAGGTCGGCCCCGTGTCCGCGCGATTCAGAGGGAAGGTCGCCCTGAGCGATCTCGACCCGCCGAAAGGCTACAAGATTTCGGGAGAAGGTGAGGGTGGTGTGGCCGGCTTTGCGAAGGGCAGCGCCAAAGTCGATCTGCTCGAACGCGACGGCGGTACCCTGTTGAGCTATCACGTCGATGCACAGATCGGCGGGAAGCTAGCGCAGCTGGGCCAGCGGCTTGTCAACGGCACAGCCAAAAAACTCGCGGATGAATTCTTCGCAAATTTTGCACGAGCGCTCTAACTGGGGTTCAGCAATGGATCGCGCACGAACGGCGGGTTTTGGTTGGCTATCAAGTCGCCATGTCGCAAGTTAGGCCGCCCTCCGGTACGCGAACTGGGATCCAGCGATAGTGGGTATCGCGATGTAACTATTATCGGAGGCGAAACTCTCAGTTTCCGGCGTGGCTCAAATGGTAGGTTTTGGCCCAGCAGAGTCGAAAATACTCTATCTTTCAATGGGGATTGACTGACACTCTCTCCGTCACCGCCAAAATCCCCCATTGCAACAGACAGTTCCGCTGTCTTCGGAGCGGGCTTATTTAGTCCTGCACAAAGGTCTGTACAGCGCCCTGTACAATTCCTGATTCGGAGCGAGATGCCAGCTAAATGGGTGGCAACGCTTAGGCGGCCCGCTGACGCTTTGCAGCTCACCCGTATACCCGCGTTTTTGACCGCTTACTCGCAAACGGGATGAAATCTGGCTCTGCCTTGACTTGAGGAATCGGACTCTCTTCGGGAGTTCGCGGCCACGTTCCGCGAATTCGGTCTTCTCCGACTTGCTAAGTGGCAAGGAAATCTGGTTGAGGAAAGAGCTCTTCGGGTGCAAGCTTTCTGGAGGTCAGGCCATCTTCGAACATGTAGCGGCTGATGACGTCGAGAGTTGAGCGATTCTTTGCGAGGCCAACTGGCCAGTAGTCGCTGCCGAGTTGCTGCTCGGTGAACATCAGGTTCTCGAGCTGCCACGGCAGCATCGTACTCAGCGCCGCCGAATCGAACAGCCGCTCTCTGGCGATCGTTTGAGCCTTGGCGAAACCATCGAACACGGCTACGGCCAGGCCGGGGTTGGACTCGGCGATGGTTCGCTTGATGGCAATGAGGTGCATGGGTGGAAAAATGCCGGTCTTGGAGAAATACGCGAGCTCTGCCTCCATGGGATTTTCGAACAGGCGGGTCACCATAGGAGCGCGCCAGGTGCTCGGTGCTCGCGCCGTGTATAGCGCATCGATCTCGCCCTCCGCCAGCAAGACGGCGAGGCTCTTGTCATTCCTTTGCTCGTGCTTGAAGCGGTCGGGATAGAATTGCGGATGCTCGTCGCCGCTGCGGGCATTTTCCAGGCCGCCCGACACGTAGATCGGCGAGGTGCGCGGCAGTCCGAAATAATCCTGAAAGATACCACGCAGCCAGACTGCGGCTGCCATGTCGAATACGGGCACGCCGATACGCTTGCCGGCGAGGTCGGCTGGTGTCCTGATCCCCTTTGACGCGTTGACGAAGACGTTCGAGAAGCGGAAGTGTCGCGAGGGAAACACCGGTACCGCCACATAAGGCCGCTCCGGGCGTTCGAGCGACCTCAGGTAGGAAGTGATCGGAAATTCGCAGCAATCGAAGGTATGTTCCGTCAGCTGCTTGTTGAAAAGCGCTTGCACGCCCATCAACGTCACATTGGCATCGACGCCGGCGATCGATACTTCGCCGTTCGCGATCGGTCGGGTGCGATCGGAGTCGCTGAGCCCTATTTTAAGAGACAAGGCTGTCATATTTTCTGCTTTCTTCGGCCTTGAGGTCGCTGGAGCTCAGCCGCTTGACGAGAACGTCCAACAGCTCCGGCAATGCGAGCGGCGTCGCATTGGCGCCGCCGCGTGCGTAGATGGCGGTTGCCTTCGAGATGTCGATCCCCAGCCGACGCGACAGGCGCTGAATGGCCAGCTTGCAGTCGTCCGGCATGGGCAGGCAGGCGATCTTCTGCCCTACGGCAAGATGGTCGTTGGCACCGATCAGTTCCATGCGCTTGCTGCCAACCTTGCGCGAGGTCGTGACGTGATGAACGGCGCGCTCGCCGCGCGACAGCACGAAGCTGCGATGGGTCAGGCCCGGCGCAACCCATGAAATGATGTCGCTATAGTGATGGCCGATCCGCGCGACGACGTCGGCAAGGATGCGTGCCATCTCGTTGTGCATCATGACATAGTGCCGGCGCTCTTCGTCGCCCCATTTCCAGCGGGTCGCCGTGACTTGCACTGCGGTCGAGTCCGCCCTCCAGGGCGACACGGCGTTGCCCCGGTTCTCGAACAGGCCGGGATCGTCATAGGCTACCGCCGGCGAAGGTTTGCCGCGATATTCGACGATATGCTCGTAGGGGACGACGGCCATGGGCTCCGAGATCACCATTCGGTGCAGCACCGTGCCGCTGTCATTGGCGAGCGGCGAGAGATTCAAGACTTCCGGCGAAAATGGAGATTCGAGGCGAGCCTGCAATTCCTGCGGAAGATATGTGCGCTGCGTCGGACGGAAGCCTTCATCCAGCAGCCGCTGGTTGATCGCCATATGTTCGGACGAAAACGGATACGGCTTGGTCTTGGTGCAGGGCATGAACAGCAGCACGTGACGGCGCGCGGACGGCAGCTCAGGCTCATATTCGTTCTGGATGAATTGCAGCCATTCGGCGATGCGCGAATGCTTCAGCGAGTCGACATTGTCCTGCGGACTGTAAAGACAAAGCGTTTGGTCGAGCTCGAAGGGGCTCTGTATCTTCAGCGTTGACTCCAGGATGCGCTTGGATCGGTCCTCGACGCTCACCATGGCGAAGTGTTCCTTGTAGCTTTGCAGGGGCGGGTATCACTCATGCGGCGTTTCCCCGAGTTTCGCGCTCAAGCAGAGCAGCGGGGTCAAGCTCTTGTTCGTCGTAGTCGAGAAGCGACTGAAGATGGGCGTCGGCGTCTTCGACGAACAGGCCGCGGCTGATGCCCGTGGCGATACGATCGAGGCCGAATTTCAGGGCGGAAATGCCAGCGGAGCAGGCAAGGCTCGGCATCGCCGCAAACGTGTAGCTGAAGATGTTGGCGAGATACGGCGCCGATCCCGCGACCTTCTCGGTGAACTGGAAACTGGGTGACAGGTAAGGGTAGGCGCCGAGCTGCGGGTGTTCTTCGCCTGCCGGCGGCTGATATCGATCGGACCAGCGGGTGATCTTGTCGTGGAAGCGGGCCAATTCTGGCCGCGCGGCGAGATCGACGGTAAATCCGGTGCCAGCGATCAGGAAATCGAAGGTCTTCGTTCGCCCCGGGCTGGTCAGCGAAATCTTCCCGGCATCGAAACCGACACGCTCAAGCTGATAGCCGAGCTGCACGAAGAAATTGCTGTGACGAACGCACCGGTCGAACGTGTCCTGCGGGGGCGGCTGGTTCATGTCGAAAATGATCTTCATGAAACGCCATTTGCGGGCGTCATCGAGATCGCCGAAATGGCGCAGGAAGCCCGCGAACTCCATCCAGCGATTGGGATTGACGGTCGGAAGCTTGTTTCGCCGAGCGAACAGATGGACCGAGGCCGCGCCATTCTCGAGCGCCATGGCGGCGTTGTCGAACGCCGAGGCGCCGGCGCCGATCACGGCGACTTTCTTTCCGGCCAGTGCGGCAAAATCGATCGGCTCCGCCGTATGGGCGTAGCGCTCTCGCGGCAATGCCTTCGCGATCACGTCGGGCACGGACCACCGGCCGGACCCTTCGATCCCGGTGGCGAGTACGACGTTGCGGGCCAGCAGCTTCTCCGTCGCACCATTGCGGCGCGCGTGGACCGCGAGCAGGCCGCCCGCGAGCGGTTCGATATCGGTTACCTCGGCCCCGTTGCTCACCTCCACGCCGATGGTGTTGCGCACCCAGGTCAGATAGGCCTGCCAGAGTTCGCGCGGGATCTTGTTCAATTCCTCCCAGGAGGTCGCGCCGTAGAGCGCTTCCCACCAGGCACGGACCGAGAGGCTGGGAAGACCGAGATCCGGGCCGGTCACGGTCTTTGGCGTTCGCAGCGTGCGCATGCGGGCGAATGTCAGCCACGGACCTTCGAGACCGGCAGGATTCCTGTCGAGCACGCGAACGTTGGTCACCCGCTCGCGCAGGAGGCGAAAGGCGATCGAAGTTCCGCTTTGGCCACCGCCGACAATGACGGCGTCGTGCACGGGCTCGCCCTCGTGGTTATGCGGAATCGTCCATTGCCGGGCCGGGTAGCCGAGGCAATCCAGCTCAAAGCGAACACGCCGTTCGAGCTCGATCAGAGCGTCTCTTGCTTTATTCGTCGCAAGCATCAGGCTATCTCGCCTCCAGTGGAATACGCCGTTCGATCGAAAGCGGCTCCTGCGCCATCGACTGGGCGAAAGCCACGACATGGGGTTCGAGCCGGCCGGCAACGGTGCGGGCGTCGCACGTTGCGGCCGAGAGCCTCGCGAGGCTTTCAGCGACCCGGCTGCGCAGTTCCCGCGTGTCGATCGAAACGATCTTCCGATCGACGACCTTGAATTGGCCGCCGACCATGACGTCCGTCACCGCGGCGGAGTCCGCGCTTGTCACCAGCTGGTTGAGGAGATTGGTGGCGGGAATGAAATCGATGTGGTTCAGATCAAGCAGGGCGAGGTCGGCGCACGCTCCTTGTTCCATCGGCCCACAGGCCCCGAGACCGAGGATCTGCGCGCCACCTCGGGTCGCGAGCCTGACGACTTCGCTGGCTTGCAGCCATTCGTCACGTGGGCCGGCGAAAACCTGGGCTGAGAAGGAGGCAAGCCGCATCGCCTGCAGCATGCTCAGGGAGTCGGAGGAGTTTGCGCCATCGGTCGCCAGCCCGACATTGATGCCGCGCGCCAGCATCGGCCTGACATGGGCGATGCCAGATCCGAGTCGGAAATTGCTTGCGGGAATGTGCGCAACCGAGCAGCCGTGCTCCGCGAGCAGGTCGAGGTCGTCATCGTCGAGCCAGACGCCGTGCGCCGCCGTGAATTTGGGCCGGAGCATGCCGAGGTCGGCAAGATAGCGGACTTGGGAGCGGCCATAGATCTTGCGGGCGGCGACCGCCTGTAGCCGCGACTCTGCGATATGCATATGGATCGGCAGCCCGTGGCGGTCGGCGATCTCCATGCAGCGTTGCAGGAAAGGCTCCGAGCAGTGATGCGGGATCGTCGGCGCGATGGCGATCGAGATGCCCTTGGGGAGTTGCGCTCGCGTGGTCACGATTTCTTCGATGGCCGCAAGCGTCCTTTCGCCGCTTGCGAGGGAGAAGTTGCCCACCGACGCGCGCAAATCCGGCGGCAGCGCGTCCGCTAGTCCCGGGATCGACTGGAACAGGGTCTGGTCGGCGATCATCGGCGCGAGCGCGGCGCGCATCCCGGCATCGGCGTAGGCTCGCGCCGCCGCCATGAAGCCTTCCACCGTCGGCCGCGGAAACTCGTAGAGCAGATCGAAACAGGCGGTACAGCCCTTCGTCAGCATGTCGATGGCGCCGACCAGCGTCGACAGATAGATCGTCTCCGGATCGCGCGGGCCGGCGAGCCATGGTCCGTTCGTCAGCGACGCCTCGAGTGTCCACCTTTCGGCGATGCCCTTCATCAGATTGGCGTGGCCATGGGTGTGGGAGTTGACGAGACCGGGAACGATCAGCCGATCGCTGACATTGCGCCGCGTTGCTGAATGCGAAGGTGCCCCGCCGGTTGTTCCGATCCAGGCAAGCCTGCCGTCTTCGATCAGCAGATCCTTTCGATCGACCGTTCCGGATGCCGGATCGACGACGAGGCCTCCCGCTAGCAAGAGACGTTCCTGCGCCGTCATTGATCTTGTCCTGGGGGATGGGTCGTAATCCAGTGCCGGGCGATGTCACTACGGCCGGCGAACCAGACGGCTTCGTGCTTCGCCGCAAAATCGAGAAACCGGGTGATGGCCTCGAACCGGGCCGGCTGGCCGGAAATCCTGCTGTGCAGGCTGATCGTCATCATGCGCGGGTGACGGCGGCCTTCCTCATGGAGGACGCGCATGGCCGACGAAAGATGGTCGAAGAAATCGTTTGCCGTGCCGAGTTTTGCGGTCGCAAGCCGATTGTCGTTGTTGGTGAAGCTGTGTGGAATGACAAGATGGGGACGTTCGCCGACCCTTACCCAGTAAGGCCAGTCGTCAGCATAGCTGTCGGAATCGTAGAGAAAGCCGCCATGCTCGACCAGAAGCGCGCGGGTATGCCGGCTCGGCGAATAGCGGCTCTGCCAGCCGAGCGGACGGCGTCCGACCGCCCGCTCGAAGCCGGCCACGGCGCGGCCAATGGCGCTTCGTTCTTCGGCTTCGCTCATCAGAAAATGCCGGACGAAACGGTCGCCATGGCAGCACAGGTCGAAACCGTGTGTCTTGATCGCCTCCGCAGCGTCGGGGTTGCGCAACAAGGCTTGTGCGCAGGCGTTGACGGTGAGCGGGACGCTGCGTTCGGCCATGGTGTCGACGATCCGCCAGAAGCCGACCCTCGCGCCATATTCGAACAGCGATTCGGCGACGAAATCCCGCATTCCCGTCGGGACCTCCTGCGCGATGCCGTCGGTCAGCGCCAGTTCCGTTGCGCCGTCGCCATCGGGCATCGATGGTTCGGCGCCTTCTTCGACGTTGAGGACGATGACGATTGCCAGCCGTGCGTCGTTGGGCCAACGCGGCCTTGGCGGCCTTCTGCCGTAACCGATGAAATCCCGTTCGTCGTGGGCTTTCATTGCGCGCCCGAAGCTGCCGGCAAGGCATCGCCGATCCTGACGGCAAGATCGAGCAAAAGCTGATCGCGCCGTGGCCCCGCGATGAACGACAGTCCGATCGGACAGCCATCGATGGTGATTGCCGGGATGTTGATTTGTGGCAGCCGGCACAGGCTCGCGACACAGGTGAGGGCCAGCGTCTTTTCACGGAATTCGATCTGCGCCGAAACCGGGGCCTCGCGAAGTGGCGGAAGATCGTGCGCGGTCGGAATCATCAGCACGCCATCGTTTCCCAACAGCGATACCAGCCGGTCCGTCAGTTGTTCGCGACGCACCGCCGCGGCCGAGAATTTTGCGGGATCGACATGCGATGAAAGCTCGATCCGCTCGGCCACCGCGGGACTCAACGTTCGGCCCGGCATTGTGGCCCACGCGCCGAGCGTGGACCAGAGATCGTGGAGTTGCAGCGGCCTGAATGTGTCGAGCCAGAACTCGACCCCTTCCTCGAACAAGGTAACTTCAGTCGCGCCGCCCAGCGACCTTGCTACAGGCAGAAGCGCCTCGCCGATCTCGCGCACGGGGACGTCGAACGCGTCGCGCGCGAGCAGCAGGCGGGTCGGCTTGAACGGGCCGCTCGCTCCAAAATAGATCTCGCCAACGCGCTTCATCGTCGCCGCATCGCGCGCAAGCCAGCCGACGGAATCAAAACTTGGCGCCATCGCCATGATGCCGGCGACCGACAAACGGCCGTAAGTCGTGCGCAGGCCATAGAGACCGCAGAAGCTTGCGGGCACGCGGATCGAACCGCCCGTATCCGTGCCAAGCGCGAAGTCGCAAAAGCCGGCCGCGACGGCAGAGGCCGAACCACTGGACGATCCGCCGGGTACGCGCGCCGGTGCCTTTGGATTGATCGGTACCCCGAAATGCGGGTTCATTCCGAACATGCCGCAGGCGATTTCGTCGGTATGCGTCTTTCCAACGAGGTGCGCGCCAGCCATCAACGAGGCCAGCACGGCCGGCGCGGTCGCGACGGCCGGATCGGCGCCCCGCAACCGGTCCGGATTTCCCCACGCCGTCTTGTATCCGGCCACATCCATCAGGTCCTTGGCCGCAAAAGAAAGGTCCGAGAGCGGCCCATGCTCGACCAGCCTGAGCGAAGAGGGGCCATGCCCCACGAATGCCAGACGCCTGATCTCTTCCGCACTGACCATCGATCGCAACTGCCCGGCTACTCTGCGGCATCCGAAAGTTTCAGATCGCCTTTCGGCAGATCATAGGAACTCATGAACCGGTCGACGGAGCCCTTGACACTATCCCAGTCGAAAAACCGGAAGCTGTTTCCGCGCGTCACGAACGGTGCGCCGGAATAGAACATTTCATATTGCAGATGGCGTGAGCCGAATTCGGAACCGACCGCATCCCAGGCAAGCTTCATCAGCTTGACGCGCTGCTCCGACGTCGTGATCGGCGAACGCTGCGTCTTGTGAATGATGGCATTGGTTTCAGGGGTTGCGAAATCGGCATAGGAAGAGGGCACCATGATCATGCCGCCGCCCGAGAGCGAACGGATCGCTTCCACGATCTCCGGATAGGTGTTCTGCGCGATGACCTGGGCCGTGCAGAGCAGGGATCGGTCCGGCACGTAGAACTCGCCGAAAATCTCGCCCTTCATCTCCATCGCGATCACGAGCGCTTCGATGTTGCTCACCTTCGCAGCCATCAGACCCAAAGCCTCGCGCACCTGCGGAAAGTTGATGATGTTGTTGGTCTCGGCGATCTTGCGCGCCACTCCCAGCAGGAATCTCAACTTCACCATCAAGCGGACCATGCATTGATAGTTCTGGAAGACATGTGCACGGGTGTCGTGCCACTGGGCCTGGGCCATCTTCAGGTCCTTGAACACGAAGACGCGGTCCCAGGGTATCTTGACGTCGTCGAAGTGGACGACGGCATCGTTCTCGTCGAACCTGGAAGAGAGCGGATAGTCGAACGTCGAAGTGGCATTCTGCTCGTAGCTGCGGCGGGACATCAGCGTCAATCCCCTGACGCCCAATGGCACGACAGCCGTGAAAGCGTAGGCTTCGTCGCCCGCCTGCAACGCTTGAAAACCCGAGATCAGAAGCTCGTTCGCCATCACGCCGCTGGTCGCCAGCATCTTGGCGCCACGGATGGTGATGCCGCCGCTGTCCTCGTCGACAACGGAAGCCACCAGATGTGGATCCGGCTGCTCGCCCGCTGGTTTGCCTTTGTCCGATTGCGGATTGATGATGACGTAGGACAGGAAGAGATCGTTGTCCCGGGCGTACTGGAAATAGGATTCCAGTGCGGCCGCGCGGGCGGGGTGATGGTCGCGGAAGGCTGCAAGTCCCATCCGGAAGCCGGCGAGCGTGGACGCCACATGGTCGGGCGATCGGCCGATCATGCCGCATGACAGTGTCGACCATGTCTCGATGGCCTGTCGCCGCCTCACGAGGTCGCCATAGGTCTTCGGAAGCTGCCACGCCAGATTGACCCGCTCGCCGCTGGTCGGTGACTGGAACGTCATCAGATCAAGGTTTTCCGGCGCGGCCTGGAAATCGTACAGGCCGGCGACGGTCTCGATGACGTTGCGAAAGCTGGGGTCGGTCGTGATATCCGCGACCTTTCGCCCGTCGATGTAGATCGAGCGATCGTCGCGCAAACTTGAAAGATAGGCGTTTCCGTCTTTGGCCATGCAAGGACTCCGCAAAATTGTGCTGGAATCCGACGCCAGGCATTTACCCATTGCAGCCGGAAGCGTCATTGACACTAGTGTTCGCGAAGATCGGTGGTCAAGCTGAACCGTTGGGCAGTGCGATCGCCGGCTATTCCAGAGTTTTTCGCCCGCTATCGAATGGTGTGGTCAGGAATTGAGCATGGAGACGCGAAAATTGTGTGCAGTTGCATGCGGCCAGCTCCTTCATGCGTCGCTACTCGGCAGCTAGATGCTGGCGAGAAACGCCGCCGCAGCCCTGCCATGTTCGTATCTGAGCTGAGCGACATCGATCCCGACCGGTGCGCCATCCGTGACGCGCCATTTGCCCTTGATCATGACGCGGTCCGCTCGATGCGCGCCGCAGAGAACCAGAGCCGCGATCGGGTCTCCGGCTCCTGAAAATCGCAATTCTTCCAGCGTGAAGCAGGCAAGGTCGGCCTGACGGCCAACTTCGATCTTGCCGATATCACTGCGTCCAAGGCATCGGGCGGAGCCTTCCGTCGCCCACCTGAACGCATCGAGGTGGGTGACTGCGGATGCGTCGTACGCGAGCCGTCCAAGCAGGAATGCGTGGCGCACCGACTCCATCAGGTTCGAACTGTCGTTCGAGGCAGAGCCGTCCACACCGAGGCCGATGGTCGCGCCCGCAGCTTCCAGATCCCTGGTCCGGCAGATGCCCGACGATAGCACCATGTTCGAGGTCGGGCAGTGACAGATGCCCATGGCGTGCGCGCCCAGCCGCGAGATTTCGGCGTCATTGAAGTGGATGCCGTGTGCGAGCCAGACGCGTTCGTTCATCCAGCCGACCTGTTCGAGATAGTCGAGCGGACGGCAGCCATAATGGTGAAGGCAGTAATCATCCTCATCATGCGTTTCGCCGAGATGAGTATGGAGCAGGCAGTGATGCTTCGAAGCAAGTGTTGCCGTGTCGATCATCATCTGGCGCGTGACGTTGAACGGCGCGCACGGCGCCAATGCAACGCGCAGCAGCGAGCCTTCGCGAGGATCGTGATACTTCGCCAGCACCCGTTCGCAATCGGCGATCGCCGTATCGTGATCCTGCATCAATCGTTCGTCGGCGATGCCTCCGTTCGCAAAGCCGAGATTGATGGCGCCGCGCGTCAGCGTCATCCGCATTCCAAGCCGAGAGGCTTCCTCCGCTTCGATATCGACGGCGTCAGCCATGTCTTGCGGAAAAACGAACAGATGGTCGGAGGCCGTGGTGCAGCCGGACATCAACAGTTCGGTCAGCGCCACACGGACCGCGAGCCGGAAGCGGTCGCGGTCGAGATGGGAGCCCCAGATCGGGTAGAGCTGCTTGAGCCAGGGGAACAGCGGCTTGTTGATCGCCTGAGGGTGGGCGCGCGTCAGTGTCTGGAAGAAGTGGTGGTGCGCATTGACGAGGCCGGGAATGATCACGTGCCGGCGTGCATCGAATATCTCATCGCATGGCGTTGTCGGGCCGTCCGATCCGACCAGTTCGATGATCTTTCCGTCCTCAATGACAAGCCCGCGCTTGCCGCCATCCGCCAGCATGGCAATCGGATCGCGAATCCAGGTCTTCATCGGATGAGCGCCGCTAAACCGGCTTCTTGTGCGCGAGTGAGCGGTTTGATTCCGCTGCAAGAAACAGCTCGGCGGGCACCATCACGCGTTTTGACATAGGGCATTCTCGACCTCCGCAAATCCGATCGGTCGGAGAGCAAGACGGATGCCAGACACTATCAAGCTCATTCCGCGGTAAGGCACCGCCGCGACATCGCTCAGCGAAATGCGGTGCCAGCCGTCAACCTCGCGGCGGCGGTGGGTGAGCGAGGCGCCTGTCGGTTGTCGATTCCGCCGTGCCCCGGACCTCCCCTTGCAGCGACTTGGCGCGCAGCTTGCTTGTGTTCACCATGAGCGCGGCGAGATCCGTGCTTTTACGGGATCGAGGCTCATCGGAGACATGGACCAGTCTGGATTTGCCAATCTGAAGCCGCGTCTGGTGCTGACTGGTATCTCCAAGCGCTATCCCAGTGTCGTCGCCAACGACGATGTCTCGCTGAGCATCCGTCCCGGCGAGATCCACGCCGTGCTGGGCGAGAACGGTGCCGGCAAAAGCACGCTCATGAAGATGATCTACGGCGTCACCAAGCCGGACGCCGGCACCATCATGTGGAACGATCAGTATGAAACCATCGCCGCGCCGGCACAGGCGCGGCGGATGGGCATCGGCATGGTGTTCCAGCATTTCTCGCTGTTCGAGACGCTGACGGTCTGGGAGAACATCGCACTCGCGCTGGATGAGCCTGTTCCGACCGCGAAGCTGGCGCCACGGATAACAGAAGTATCGGAGAAGTACGGACTGCCCGTCGACCCCTATCGGCTGGTTCACAGCATGTCGGTGGGCGAAAGACAACGGGTTGAGATCGTTCGCTGCCTGCTTCAGGAGCCGAAGCTCCTGATTATGGACGAGCCGACGTCAGTGCTGACACCGCAGGCCGTCCTTACCCTGTTCAAGACGCTACGCCGGCTGGCGGCGGAAGGATGCAGCATCCTCTACATCAGCCACAAGCTCGATGAAATCCGCGCGCTCTGTGATACCGCAACTGTGCTGCGCGGCGGACGGGTCAGCGGCACGGCTATTCCGCGCAATGAGACCAATGAAGGCCTGGCGCGGATGATGATTGGCGGCGAACTGGCGGAATGCCGCCTCACGCCGCGCGAAGCCAAAGAAGAAAGACTGAAGGTCGAGCGTCTGTCGCTGGCTTCGCCTGATCCTTTCGGGACGTCGCTCAAGGAGATCGACCTGACGGTGCGCAGCGGTGAGATCCTCGGTATCGCCGGCGTCTCCGGCAACGGCCAGAAGGAATTGATGACGGCGCTCTCGGGCGAGCGCTTGAGCCCGGCTTCCATGATCGAGCTGTTGGGGCAGCCGGCCGGCAATCTCAATCCGGCGCAGCGGCGCGCGCTTGGCCTGACCTTCGTTCCGGAGGAGCGGCTTGGACGCGGCGCGGTGCCGCCGATGAGCCTGGCCCAGAACGCGCTTCTGACCGGAGCGCGAAAGGGCATGGTGCAGAGGGGCATCATCCATCCGTCGGTCATGGAGGCCTTTTCAAAGAACGTGATCGAGCGATTCAAGGTCAAATGCGGCGGCGACCAATCGGTCGCCTCTAGCCTGTCCGGCGGCAATCTTCAGAAATTCATCGTCGGCAGGGAGACGATGCTGCAGCCCAAGATGATGATCGTGGCGCAACCGACCTGGGGCGTGGATGTCGGCGCGGCGCAATTGATCAGGCAGGCCCTGATCGATCTGCGCGATCAGGGCGTCGCGATTCTGGTGATTTCAGAGGAACTGGATGAACTCTTCGCCATCAGCGATCGCCTCGCGGTGATCGCCGATGGACGTCTTTCGCCGCCGGTCAAGCCCGCGGAGACATCGATCGAGCAGATCGGGACATGGATGAGCGGCAAGTTCGGCGATCGGGCGGAGAGCCAAGGAGCTTCCGCAAACGCGCATCTGGAGACGGCCGATGCTCAAGCTTGAGCGGCGCGCGACGCCGTCGTCCATCATGAGCGTCGCTTCGCCGCTGCTGGCGGCGGTCGGTATGCTCGTAACCGGATTCGTGCTGTTCAAGGTCTTAGGCAAGGATCCGGTGGAGGCGTTCTATCTGTTCTTCGTCAAGCCGGTGTCGACCACCTACGGCATCGGGGAATTGCTCCTGAAAACGACGCCCTTGCTGCTCTGCGGATTGGGTCTCGCCTTGGGCTTCAGAGCCAATGTTTGGAACATCGGCGCCGAAGGACAGCTCACCATGGGAGCGATCGCCGGCGGCGGCGTCGCACTCTGGTTCGGCGACAGCGAATCTGCGTTTGCGATGCCATTGATGCTACTGGCCGGAGTGCTCGGCGGGATGGCCTGGGCCGCGATTCCCGCCTTTCTTCGAACCCGGTTCAACACCAACGAAATTCTCGTCACGTTGATGCTGGTCTACATTTCCCAGTTGGTGCTGTCGTGGCTCGTGCACGGGCCATGGCGCGATCCGCAGGGGCTGAACTATCCGCAGTCGCAAGGCTTCGGCGATGCCGAGACGATGTCGATCCTCATCAGCGGAACACGGGTGACCTGGGGCATTGTCTATGCGCTCGGGCTGGCACTGGTGGCCTGGATATTCTCGCAGAAGACCTTTGCCGGCTTCCGGATGCAGGTCGCGGGGCTGGCTCCTGCCGCGGCGGCCTATGCCGGCTTCTCGGAAAAGCGCAACATCTGGATTGCGCTGATGATCTGTGGCGCCACCGCCGGGCTCGCCGGCGTGTGCGAAGTCGCCGGTCCCATCGGCCGGCTGCAACAGCAGATATCGCCCGGCTATGGCTTCGCCGCCATCATCGTGGCCTGGATCGGCCGGCTGCATCCGATCGGCGTCGTGTTCGGCGCGCTGTTGATGTCGCTGCTTTATCTCGGCGGCGAGGCGGCACAGATGGGAATGGGCTTGCCGTCCGCGATCACTGGTCTCTTCCAAGGCTTGTTGCTGTTCTACCTCCTGGCCGCCGATCTGTTCATCACGTTCCGGCTGAAACGCGTTGCGCCGGTCGAGGCCAATACCTTGAAACCACCGGTACAGGCGGAGACCGCCGCATGAATCCCATTGTCCCGATGATCGCCAGCACCGTGGTCGCGGCCACGCCGCTGATCTACGCGGCTCTTGGCGAAACCGTCGTCGAACGGTCCGGCGTCCTCAATCTCGGCATCGAGGGCATGATGCTGATCGGTGCGGTGACCGGCTTCGCCACGACATATGCGACCGGCAGCGCTGCGCTTGGTTTCGTCGCTGCGGCCTGCGCCGCTGTCGCGTTGTCCCTGCTTTTCGGCTTTCTCACGCTCAACCTGCAGACCAATCAGGTCGCCACCGGCCTCGCGCTCACCTTGTTCGGCATCGGCCTGTCGGCCTTCGTTGGCTACAACTACGCCGGCCTGCCGGTGAACCGGCTGACGCCGATCACCATTCCCGGGCTGACCGCCATTCCCGTGGTGGGCGATCTCCTGTTTCACTACGACATCATGGTCTATCTCTCCATTGCACTGTTCGTCGGTGTGCAGTGGTTTCTGACGAAGTCGCGCACCGGCCTGACGCTGCGGGCGATCGGCGAGTCGCCGAGCGTCGCGCATTCGATCGGCAAGTCCGTCCTGAAGACGCGCTACCTGGCTGTGATGTTCGGCGGGGCGATGGCTGGCATCGCGGGTGCGTATCTGTCGCTGGTCCAGACCCCGATGTGGGTCGAGGGCATGTCCGCCGGCAAGGGCTGGATCGCGCTTGCGCTCGTGGTTTTCGGCACGTGGAAGCCGACACGCATCGTTGTCGGTGCGTATCTCTTTGGTGGTGTCACGCAATTCCAACTGTTCGCGCAGGGCTTCGGTCTGCCGATCCCGACCGAGTTCCTGTCGATGCTGCCTTACGCGGCGACGATCATCGTGCTGGTGATCATCTGCCGCGATCCCAAGACCATCTTGTTGAACCAACCGGCTTCCCTTGGCCGGAGTTTCCATTCGGCCGCGTGATCAGGGGCCTCGCGGTGCGGCTTCAGCAATTCAAGCTCCAGACAAAGGTAGGCGTTATGCAACGAAGAACGTTCTTGAAAATGTGGTCCATGGCCACGGCCGTGGGTTTGGCGATGGCCGCACCCGTTGCGGCTCCGGCTGCCGAGCCGCTGAAGGTCGCTTTCGTCTATTTGGGACCGCGTAGCGACGGAGGCTGGACGCAGCAACACGATCTGGCCCGGCTGGCGCTTGAGAAGGCGATGGGCTCTGCGATCAAGACCACCTTCGTGGAAAACGTCCCGGAAACCGCGGACTCCGAACGCGTCTTCCGTCAGCTCGCAGCCGACGGCAACAAGCTGATCTTTGCGACTTCGTTCGGCTACATGGAGCCGCTTCAGAAGGTCGCCAAGCTGTTCCCGGACGTCAAGTTCGAGCACGTCAACGGCTTCAAGACGGCGGCCAATATCACGGTCTACGAGCCGCGCTTCGAGGAAGGCTTCTACCTGATCGGCACGATCGCCGGGCTTATGACGAAGACGAACACGCTTGGCTTCATCGGTTCGTTCCCGATCCCGAGCGTCATGCGCAATATCAACGCGATGGCCCTTGGTGCTCAAGCCGTGAATCCGAAGATCAAGGTAAAGCCGATCTGGGTCAACACCTGGTATGATCCCGGCAAGGAGCGCCAGGCGGCAGACACGTTGATTGCGCAGGGTGCGGACAACGTCGCTCAGAACACGGACTCGCCGGCCTCGATCCAGGCAGCGCAGGAGAAGGGCACCTATGCGTTCAGCATCGATGCCGATATGTCGAGCTTCGGCAAGAAAGCCCAGCTCTCTGGTTCGACGGAGGACTGGAGCGGTTATTACATCGACGAAACCAAGAAGGTGCTCGATGGCACCTGGACCGGTAATCGGCGCATCCGTTGGGGTCTCAAGGAAGGATTGGTGGTGATGGCTCCGCTCAATCCCGATATCCCGCCAGAAGTTGTGAAGGTGTTTGAGGAAAAGAAGGCGGCGATCATCGCGGGCACGCTTAATCCATTTGCCGGACCGATCAAGGACAACACCGGCAAGGAAATGGTTCCCGCCGGCGGCAAGATGTCCGAGGCCACTTTCAGCTCGCTCAATTGGTACGTTGAAGGGGTCGAGGGTACCGTTCCAAAATAGGGCTTAACCGTCGGGCGGGCGACAAGTCAGCGAACGAAGTGCGGGTGTCTCGCGGCAAGACCACCTGCACTTTGCGCTGTAGGGCGGCCGATAGGACCAATTCGTCCTCGATGGGCCGGCGTAGACAGCCTTCATCCGCTCGCCTCGTGCATCATCGTCTTGAGCAATTCCGCCAGCACGCTTGCGATCGCGCTGCTTCCCCGTTCGTGACCGATCAGCATCAAAGTCTGGGACTCGTGCGAGAGTTCGCGGACCGGCAGGTAGACGAGGCGCCCCGCCCGCCGCTCAAACTCGATATCGAACGGCGTGAGAAAGGTGATCCCGTTGTCGACCATCGCGGAGTGCCTCATGATCTCGATGGCATTGGTCTCGATGATCGGCTGCAGATCCAGTGAGACGCGCGTAAACGCGGTGTTCAAGTAAGGCCTGATCGCGCTCGTGTCGTCGGCAACGACGAGTGGATAGTCGATGCAGTCGCTCAGCCGGATACCGGTTCGCTTCGCAAGCGGATGGTTCGGTGCCATGACGGCACCGAGCTTGGCGCCGGCGCGCGCCAGGACTTTCAGATTGCCGTCCTTGCTAAAGTCGAATCCGATGCCGAGATCGGCTTCGCCGTTGGCGACAGCGAACTGAATCTCCTCGCCCGTGTTGAACAGCATCAGGTTGAGCTTGACCCTTGGATTGGCGATCCGGAACGCCTTTACCGTTCCAGGGACCAGGTTCGACGCGAGCCCGCTCATCATCGCCATGGTGATCTCGCCGCGCCGCAGCCCCTTGAGTTCCTCGATCTTGGTTTGCGCGCGCGTCAGTTCTTTCAGGGTTTGCCTGACGTGGCCGATCAGAACTTCTCCTGCAGCGGTCAGGACCAGCTTCTTTGGGAGCCGTTGAAAAATTGGCGTGCCCAATTGGCTTTCCAGCGCCAGGATCTGGCGGCTGATGGCGGAAGCCGCGACGTTCAGATGATTGGCGGCCTTGCGGATCGAGCCCGTCCGCGCAACCTCGTCGATATAGTTCAACAGCCGACCGTGAAGCATTTCCCTTCTACCTTGTTGCGCCTTCGGAGCAGATGACTCGCGTTGCCTAAAAGGCAACGGACTTGCCGAATTAAAGCGCTTTCAAGTGATCGTGGCGCGTGCACAATCGCAAGCCTGAATAGCAGGCAAACTGCGCCGGGCTCTTTTGCAGGCCTCCGGACGACCAGCCGTTGGAGCCGAATGAAAGAATGAAGCTGAAGTCGCATTGGTGGTCGGATCTGAGCACGAAGGATTTCGCCGAACTCGACGCGGAGAGGGTGGTCGCGATCCTGCCCGTCGGCGCCGTCGAGCAGCATGGGCCGCATCTGCCCGTCAGGGTCGATGCCGCCATCAATGCGGGCATCGTGGCCCGAGCCGTTGAACTGATGCCGCCGGATTTGATGGCACTGGTGTTGCCGATGATGCCGGTCGGCAAGTCCGACGAGCATCTGGCATTTCCCGGCACGCTGACATTGTCGCACGAAACACTCGGGCGCGTCTGGTACGAACTGGGCGAGTGCGTCCATCGCGCTGGCGTCCGTAAGATTCTGTTCGTGAATTCGCACGGCGGGCAGCCGCAGCTACTCGAGATCGTCTGCCGCGATCTGCGCGTCAAGCTGGACATGTTCGCCGTCAGCGTGATGTGGCCGCGGCTGATCGACCTGGATGCCCTGTTTCCGCCCGAGGAAAATCGGCATGGCATTCATGGCGGTCAGAGCGAGACCAGTGTGATGCTGCATCTGCATCCCGAACTCGTAGAGATGCATCACGCTGAGAACTTCGTCCCGCTGTCGGTCGAGATCGAACGCGAGTCGGAAATGCTCGGTCCGGAAGCCGGCGCCAGGTTCGGGTGGCAGGCGCAGGACCTGCATCCCAAGGGCGCCTGCGGCGACGCCACCAAGGCTACTGCCGAGCTTGGCCGGCTGGTCGTCGAGCGCTCTGCTGCGCGGCTTATCAAGCTGATCGAGGAGATCAGCCGCTATCCATTGTCGCGCATCGCGACCCATACGGCATTCGATGGGTCGCGGCGCGGATGACCATAAGGAGCTTTAACGTATGGCATTCAGCGCCGTAGACCTTGCACAGGCGAAAGCTTTCCGGATTTCACCGAAGGACACCAATTACTTCGTAATGCTGTTCGATCAGGAGACCGACCGGATCGACAACATCTTCGTCATAGAGATATTCAAGGTCGGCGGCGCCACGCCGCCGAACGAGCATAGCCGGGCGCATGAATTCTTCCACGTCCTGCACGGGGAGGGTGTTGCGCATTGCGACGGCAAGACCGTGGCGATCAAGAAGGGCGACTCGCTGCTGCTGCATCCGGGCTCCGAGCATGTGATCGAGAACACCGGCGTCGGCAAGCTCTACACGCTCACGGTGATGACGCCGAATCAGGGTTTTGCCGAGCTGATCCGCGGCGGCGAGCGCGTCGAGCTCGAAGCCGAGGACATCCGCATCCTGCAAGGGCAATAGCCGATGAGTTCGGCGCCACGCCACGCTGGCGAGGACGACGCGCTTTGGCCGCTCGGATCAAGCGCGCACAATCGCTGGCGCGTGTCAGCGGCCCGCGCCGACCTGGTGCGCGATCCCACGCCGCCAAAGCCGGTCACCCTGCAGGCAGACGGCAAGCTGATCACCATTGATCTCGCGCGCACCGCGATGATCGTGGTCGACATGCAGAACGACTTCTGCCACCCGAACGGCTGGCTGGCGCATATCGGCGTGGATGTCGCCTCGGCGCGCCGGCCGATCGCCCCGCTGCGCCGGCTGCTGCCACTGCTGCGCGACCATGATGTGCCGGTGATCTGGGTCAACTGGGGCAATAGGCCCGACCGGCTTAATCTCAGCCCGGCGCTTCTGCACGTTTATAACCCCGATGGTCGCAGCGTCGGTCTCGGTGATCCCTTGCCTGGCTCCGGCGCAAAGGTGCTCGAGCGCGGAAGCTGGTCGGCGGCGATTGTCGATGAACTCGAGACCGATCCGTCCGATATCCAGGTTGCGAAGTATCGGATGTCTGGCTTCCAGGACACCGAACTCGACAGCATCCTGCGCAATCTCGGCGTCACCACGCTGATGTTTGCCGGCGTCAATGCCGACCAGTGCGTGTTGTGTACCCTACAGGACGCCAACTTCCGCGGCTATGACTGCCTGCTGTTGGAAGATTGCGTGGCCACCACATCGCCGGACTATTGCCTCGCGGCGACCCTCTACAATGTGCGCCAATGCTTCGGCTTCGTCCTGAGCTCGCAGACGATCGTCGCGGGGCTCGGCGAAGGCGGGCAGCAAGCAGCGAAGATCATGCCATGAACGAGCTTTCGTCCGACACCCTCGCACGACTCATCGACGATCTCGGTGACGTACCTGTCGTTACCGATCCCAAGGTCGTGCGCCGGCGCTCGCGCGATTTCTTCTGGTACAGCCCGGTGCTGAACGAGCAGTTGAACGGCATGTCGGCCGATCTCGTCGCCTCGCCGCGGGACGAAGCCGACGTCATCCGCGTCGCCGCCGCCTGCGCGCGTCATCGCGTGCCGGTCACAGTGCGCGCGGGTGGCACCGGCAATTACGGCCAGGCGGTGCCGCTGCGCGGCGGCGTGCTGCTCGACGTCTTAGCGCTCGACAGTACCAAATGGGTCAAGCCCGGCGTGATCCGGGTCGGCGCTGGCGCGAAGCTGAACACGATCGATGCCGAGCTGCAGCCCCGCGGCTGGGAGCTGCGCATGCATCCCTCCACCAAGCGCACAGCGACGATCGGCGGCTTCGTGGCGGGCGGATCGGGCGGCATCGGCTCGGTCGTTCATGGTGGCCTGCGCGAGCCCGGCAATATCCTCGCCGCGCGCGTGGTCACGGTCGAGGAAGAGCCGCGCGTCATCGAGTTGCGTGGCGACGCGGCGCAGAAGATCAACCGCGCCTACGGCACCACCGGCATCATCACCGAACTCGAGATGCCGCTCGCGCCCGCCTGGCGATGGATCGATGTCGTCGTTGCGTTCGACGATTTCGTCGACGCTGCGGCGTTCGGCTACGAGGCCGCGCTGGCGGATGGGATCGTCAAGAAGCTGCTGTCGCCGATCACCGCACCGCTGCCGTCCTATTTCGGTGCGCTGAAGGCGTACTGTCCCGACGGCAAGAGCATCCTGATCGCGATGATCGCAGAACCGTCGCTCGAGAGTTTCAAGTCGCTGCTGGCCGGCCGTGGCGCCGTCACGCTGGAGACGCCGACCGACGAGAGCCCGGGCCAGGTGCCGCTCTATGAATACACTTGGAACCACACCACGCTGCAGGTCCTGAAGACCGACCGTTCGGTCACCTATCTACAATGTCTTTATCCGCATGACCGGCTGATGGAGAAGGTGGTCGAGATGCGCAAGCTGTTTCCGGACGAGGTGCTGCAGCATCTGGAGTTCATCCGCTTCGGCGGCCGCGTCACCTGCAGCGGGCTGCCTGTCGTGCGCTACACCAATGCGGACAGGCTGAGCGAGATCATCAGCCTGCACGAGGCGCGCGGCGTCCATATCGCCAATCCGCATGTCTTCACGGTGGAGGACGGCAGCCGCTATAAGCGCGCCGATGCCGATCAGCTCGGCTTCAAGTACGAGGTCGATCCTTACGGCCTGCTCAACCCCGGCAAGATGCGCAGCTTCGTGCCGGAGCGGCCGTGAGATGCAGGTGCTCTATGTCTATTGCCATCCGCTGAGCGAAAGCTTCCATGCGGCGATCCGGAAAGAGGCGCTGGCCGGGCTGGCCGAGGCGGGCCACGCCGTCGACCTGCTCGATCTCTACGCTGAAGGCTTCGATCCGGTGCTGACGGCGGAGCGCCGGCGCGACTATCACGACCCCGCGCGCAACCGCGCCAACAACCAGGCCTATGCCGACCGCCTGATGGCCGCGGATGCGCTGGTCGTGCAGTTCCCTACTTGGTCCTTCGGGCCGCCGGCGATGCTGAAGGGCTGGTTCGACCGCATGTTCGGTCCCGGCATTGCGCTCGATCTGTCGGAACCGTCGCATGCCAAGCCGATGCTGATGCATATCCGCCGTATCACCGGCATCTCGACCTACGGCCGCCCGCGCTGGCAGGCGATCGGCATGGCTGACCCGCCGCGCCGGATCATCAAGCGCTACCTGCGCTGGTTCACCGGCTCGAAAGCGTCGGTGAGTTACTACGCGCTCTATCACATGAATGTCGCGACGGATGCACGGCGCGGCCGCTTCCTCGCCAAGATACGGCGCGAGATGGCGCGGTTCTAACTGCGCTCGGGCGCCGCGGCGATCGCCTCGATCTCGACGAAGAATTCCGGACGCGTGAAGCCGGACACGATCACCAGGGTCGAAGTCGGCGGGATTCCCTGAAAATGCCGGTCGCGTGAGCGCATATAACCCTGCATGTGCTCGCGGGCGGTCACGTATGCATTGAGCCGGATGACGTTTGCGAGCGTCATGCCGTCCTCGGCGAGGATGGCCGCGATATTGGCAAAGCACAGATCAGCCTGCTGCTCGCACTGCGACGGGATCGTCTCGTCGGTGGCAATGCCGAGCTGGCCCGAGGTGACGACGAGGCGATGGTTTGGTGCAACGGAAATGCCGTGGCTGTAGCGCGCAAAGGGCGGCCTGATCGAAGCTGGAGAAAGCGGACGCAAGGTCACCCCCGGAGACGACTGTTAGCAGAACGCAAAGCGTAACGCCGATTGCCCGCTACTTCCACCACATACGCTGCGCTCCCTCCTAGAACTCGACGATCGACGCTGTTGCTTCAAAGGCAACGGATTGCTCGAATAAAAATGCTTTCAGGCGACAGGCGGCTGTGCATCCTTGGCCTCCATTGAGGGCGGATTGTCACGTGGCAATGCCGGTTTGGGATCATGGGCCGGGCGCAACGCCGGCCATAACGGGGAGCCGCAATGGCCATGAAGTTCTTGCCGCGAACGGTCGCAATCGCCCTGGTCGGCGCCGGCGCGTTGTTCGGCTCGATGGGATCGACGTTCGCCGCGGACAAAGTGACGTTCCTGACGAGCTGGTTCGCGCAGGCCGAACATGGCGGCTTCTATGAAGCAAAGGCGACCGGGCTGTACGAGAAAGCCGGCCTCGACGTGACCATCAAGATGGGTGGTCCGCAGGTCAACGGCTCGCAGCTCCTGCTCGCCGGCGAGACTGATTTCCTGATGGGCTACGACATCCAGGTACTGAAGGGACGGGAGCAGAACCTGCCGCTGGTCGCAGTCGCCTCGTCCTTTCAATTCGACCTCCAGGGACTGATGACGCATGACGATGTCGCCAACATCGCGGCGCTCAAGGGCAAGCCGATCCTGATCGCAGGTTCCTCTCGCGTTACGTTCTGGCCCTGGCTCAAGGCCAAATACGGATTCACCGACGACCAGATCCGACCTTACACGTTCAACCTGCAGCCTTTCTTCGCCGACAAGAGCATGGCCCAGCAAGCCTATCCGTCGTCCGAGCCCTACCAGGCCGAGCAGCAGCACGAGAAGGTGAAGTTCTTCCTGCTCGCCGACGGCGGCTATCCGCCCTATGGTTCGACGATCGTCACCACCGAGAAGATGATTGCCGAGAAGCCCGACGTCGTGGCGCGCTTCGTCAAGGCCTCGCTCGAGGGCTGGCGCGACTATCTGAAGAATCCGGCGCCGGCCAATGCGCTGATCAAGGCCGACAACCCGAAGATGACCGACGGACAGATCGCGTTCGCGCTCGAGAAGCTGAAGGAGAACAAGGCCATCGACGGCGGTGATGCCGCAAAGCTCGGCATCGGCGTGATCACTCAGGATCGCTACAAGCAGATCTACGATTTCCTGGTCGCGGGCGGCCTGCTCGATCCCAAGGTGGACTGGCACAAGGCCTATGACGATCGCTTCGTTAAGGACCTGAAGATCGGAGTGCAATAGTGGGCCGATGAACGCTCTCTTGCCGGGCAAGCCGCTTGATGAAGGCGGACAGCGGATGGTGACGGGCGGCGAACGTCCGCCGGCGGTCGAAGTGCTGTCGGCCGAGAAAGTGTTCTCGAACGGCACGCGCGGACTGGCGCCGATCAATCTGTCGATCGCTGACGGCGAGTTCCTGACGCTGATCGGCCCATCCGGCTGCGGCAAGAGCACGCTGCTGAAACTGATCGCCAACCTGATCGAGCCATCGGACGGCCGGCTGTTGTGGTGGCGCGGAAATTTCTCGCAGGTCGGGCAGGAGGGCAGGCGGTTCGCCTTCGTCTTTCAGGAGCCGACCTTGATGCCCTGGGCGCGGGTCGAGGCCAATGTTCGGCTTCCGCTGGAGCTGTCCAACGTTACCAAGACCAAGGCAGCGCCGCTGGTGGCCGAAGCGCTCGAACAGGTAGGCCTTTCGGCTTTCACCAGGCATTTCCCGCGCCAGCTCTCCGGCGGCATGAAGATGCGGGTCTCGATCGCGCGTGCGCTGGTGACGAAGCCAAATCTGCTGCTGATGGATGAGCCGTTCGGCGCGCTGGACGAGTTCACGCGTAACAAGCTCGACGCCGACCTGATCCGCCTGTGGTGGGAAGGCAAGCTGACGACGGTGTTCGTGACCCACTCGATCTATGAAGCTGTGTTCCTGTCGACCCGCATCATCGTGATGGCGGCAAATCCCGGCCGCATCTTCCGCACCATGACCATCGACGAGCCGCAGCCGCGTGGCGAGGGCTTTCGCGATAGCCCGAAATTCGCCGCCTATTGCCGGGAGCTTTCGACCTGGCTCGCCGAGGCGTCGCTGCCTTCCGCATCGGCAGGTGTCTCATGAAGCCGTTGCTGCAGTCCGAGGCTTTTGTGCGGATCGCCGCTCCGCTTGGGGTGGGGATCGCGCTGTTCGTGCTGTGGGAGGTCGGCTTCCGGCTCGCATCCGTTCCCGTCTATCTGTTTCCGAAGCCGAGCGACATCTTCACAAGCTTCGTCAACAATGGACCGTCATTGTTCCGTGCATTGCTGGTCACGTTGCGCGTGACATTGCAGGCGTTTGCCGCGGCGGTCATCATCGGAACGCTGGTTGCGTTCATGTTCGTGCAAAGCCGCGCGATCGAGATCAGCCTGTTCCCCTATGCGGTGCTGCTGCAGGTGACGCCGGTCGTCGCGATCGCGCCGCTCGTCATCATTCTCGTCAAGAACACGCAGCTCTCGCTCACGATCTGCGCCACGCTGGTGGCGCTGTTCCCGATCATCTCCAACACCACGCTCGGCTTGCGCAGCGTCGATCCAGGGCTCGCCAATTATTTCCGGATGAACCGCGCCAGCCGGTTCAAGACCCTGCTCAAGCTGCGAATCCCCGGGGCCTTGCCCTATTTCTTCGGCGGTTTGCGAATCTCCAGCGGGCTCGCCTTGATCGGCGCTGTGGTCGCCGAATTCGTCGCCGGCACCGGCGGCCGCTCGTCGGGGCTTGCCTACGAAATCCTCGATGCAGGCTTCACGCTCGATATTCCCCGCATGTTCGCGGCGCTGTTCCTAATCACACTGACCGGCGTCGTGCTGTTCGCCGCGATGGTGGTGCTCTCTAGACTCGCTTTGTCGAACTGGCACGAAAGCGAAATAAGGACCGAGACATGACTGCGATGCTGATCGAGAACGCCGTCGGGATCTTCACCGGCCTGCCGGGCGCCGCGATGCGCGCGACGGGCGCCATCCGCATCCGCGACGGCGTCATTGCCGAGATCGGCGCGCTCGAGCCGCAGCCGGATGAGCAGCGGCTCGATGTGCGCGGTTGCGTCATCTATCCAGGCCTGATCTCCACCCATCATCACATGTTCCAGAGCGTGATGAAGGGCGTCATAGCCGGCATCAACCTTCCGCTCGCGGGCTGGCTGCGCGCGGCGCCCTACAGGCTCTGGTCGAAGCTTGACGAGGAGGCGCTGGCGGTCGCCGCAAGAATCGCGCTGTCCGAACTGCTGTTGTCGGGAACGACAACGGCCGCCGATCACCACTATCTCTTCAGCGACACCTTCAGGTTCGATCCCGCGCATGTGATCTTCGAGGTCGCGCGCAACCTGGGCATCCGCCTGGTGTTTTGCCGCGGCGGTGCCACCAAGGGGCGCCACATGAACGCCGACGACTTTCCGCCGATGCCGGTGGAAACGCTTGACTCCATGCTGAAATCCGTCGAAGCCTGCGCTCAGCGCTTCCACGATCCATCGCCGCGCAGCATGACGCGCGTGGCGCTGGCGCCAACCACCCCGACCTGGTCACTCGACCCCGGCGAACTGAAAGAGGTGATCGCGGCGGCGCGGCGGATGAAGCTCAGGCTGCACAGCCACCTCTCCGAGACCGCTGATTATGTCGACTTCTGCCTCTCGGTCCACGGCAAGCGTCCGGTGGAATGGCTCGCCGACCACGACTGGCTGGGGCCCGACATCTGGTTTGCACATCTCGTCCATCTCGATCCCGGGGAGGTCGAGATGCTCGCAAGCACGGGGACCGGCATGGCGCATTGCCCGCAATCCAACTGCCGCCTCGGCTCCGGTGTCGCGCCGGCCGATCACATGGCGCGGCTTGGCGGCGCGGTCTCGCTCGGTGTCGACGGCGCGGCCTCCAACGAGGCGGCCGACATGATCAGCGAGATGCATAGCTGCTGGCACACGCATCGCGCCGTGAAGGGCGCGCATGCCGTGACGGCCGAAGACGTCGTGCACTGGGCGACCGCCGGCGGCGCCCGCGTCCTCGGTTTCCCGGAGATCGGCACGCTTGCGCCGGGACAGCAGGCCGACATCGCGATCTTCGATCTGAACCAGCCGCGGCACTTCGGCATGCACGATCCGATGATCGCGCCGGTCACCTGCGCCGGCAGCGCGCATGTGCGTTACCTTTTGGTCGGTGGCCGCATCGTGGTCGAGGACGGCGCCATTCCAGGCCTCGATATCGCAAAACTCAGATCCGATGCCCTCCGCGTGGTCGAGCGGATGGCGGCCTGATAGCGGAGGAAATCATGCTCAGCACCAAACAGCCGGTACTTCGCCGCTTCTGGTATGCGACCGTGCCGCTCGAGCATCTCAAGGATGGTCCAAAGCCATTCACCCTGCTCGGTGAACCGATCGTGCTGTTCCTCGATGCAGAGGGACAGCCGGCGGCGCTCGAAGACCGCTGCTGTCATCGCACCGCGAAACTGTCGAAGGGCTGGTGCAAAAACGGCAACATCGTCTGCGGCTACCATGGTTGGGAGTATGATCGTGACGGCAAGCTCGTGATGATCCCGCAGTTCCCGTTCGAGCAGCCCGTTCCTGAGGCGCGAGCGCAGTCATTTCGGGCGCGGGCGCGATACGGCTATGTTTGGATCGCGCTGGATGAACCGTTGCGCGACATTCCCGAAGTTCCCGAGGATGGTCGTCCGGATTATCGCCGCATCCACCAGTTCTACGAAAAATGGAATACCGCTGCGCTGCGGCTGATGGAGAACTCCTTCGACAACGCCCACTTCGCTTTCGTGCACAAGGGCACTTTCGGCAACATCAATCAGCCCAAGCCAGAGAAATACGAGATCGTCGAGACCGACGAAGGCTTCGACGCCGAGACCGTCATCACCGTTCGCAATCCGCCGAGTGCCCATCGGATCAGCGGCACGACTGATCCGGTCACGAAGCGACACCAGCGTAACAAATGGTTCATGCCGTTCTGCAGGCGGCTCGACATGGAGTATCCATCGGGCATCCGGCATATCATCTTCAATTGCGCGACGCCGATCTCCGACGGCCAAATACAGGTCGTTCAGATCCTCTTCCGTAACGACACCGAGGCCGACTGCTCGACCCAGGAATTGATCGACTGGGATGCCGCGATCATCGCTGAGGACCGCGACATGCTCGAATCGACCGACCCCGACGCTATAGTGGATATGAGCCGGAAGATCGAAATGCACATGCCATCGGACCGGCCGGGCATGATCATGCGCAAGCGACTACTTGAACTCCTGCGAGCGCATGATGAGGAGGAGCAGCCTAAGCCCCAACTGGCTTAAAGCAAGGTTCAGAGAATACGATTGCAGCTAGGTGCAGATGGTCTATCTTAACGATAGCTCGACCTGTGTGTACCGAAAACCTAAACCCGGACGTAGTGGTGATGGAGTCCGCCAAGGATCGCCGTCGATTTGATGCTGCCGGTCGGCTGAACCGGACGAGAGACCGGCGCATCCTTATCCAACGACCGATGCGCCTCAAGACAATCAACTGATGTCGAAGCGCTACGTTCTCAGCCACAAGCCGGATTTTCGACTTGAATGGACAGGCCAAGACCGCCACGACGAAACACAGGCGCCCGAACATTCCGCCAGCTTAGGCGATTCTATCACGTCAGCAACTCGGATAGGGTTTTCGGTACACGCAGCCCCGTTGTAGCCACTAAGAACATTACTCTTGCTTATCGGGTGAGCGTTCATTCATCGTCAGAGTCGATATATGTCGCTGCATGAATTTCGTGTTCTTACTTCCGTCTGTGAAGTAAACATTGTCGTTTCTCACACATCGCGGGCAGTCGTTTTGCGTTGCATCAATGCGCGTCAACAAAATCTGCGCGTTGATGTGAAGGAAGATATGTAGGAGCACGAAATTTCGAGCCACTCGGTGATGGCCAGGCCGCTCCTGAAAGAGGGAAAGATAAGCGTGCCAGACGTGGGTCTGTTCTCAGGCGAGGGCCTGCACGGTGCAAAGGATCCGCCAAGGCTGGTTGCTCGGCGAGGTCGCAGCGAATCGCCTTCGCAGGCATCATGGGCGGCGGGCCGGGCATTGAGAGTCTGGTGGCTCGGACCGTCCGTGCCGCGGGACCGAAATCTAACAGAAAGCGCGCAATGGCGAAAAGGCAAAACGCAGTTGATCTGCTTGGGGTCCGGATAGCCGAAGCTATCGTTTTGACACTTCTTGAGGAAGGTCGGGAATCTAGCACGGCCTTTGAAGAAGTCGAAGGACGCCTTGTGCGGGTCCATCGCCGCCTGCGTCAGCGGGTGGTGCGGAACTTCGTAAAGGAAGTCAGAGTGCTCCGTCAGGCCGATCAGTTCCTTGATCGAATCGAATTGAGAGAGCTTCCTCGGCTCGCCGCGCTCGTGCTCAAGGATCCTCTGATCCAGGCAGAGATTGTAGACCCCACCGGCAGCAACCGATTGTCCGCAGAAACAGTTCTTCCTCGGCGTCGTCGGCGTAGATCCTGAAAGTCGTCGGCATGGACTACTATCCGGACCTCGATCTCTTCGCTCGGACCGAACTGCTCCAGGGGACTCCTCCGGACGCGCTCCGGGTCCTTCAAGCTTGGGCGGGACGAAGGCGTCTTGCCGCTGGCGACATCCTGTTTCAACAGGGCGACCGCACGACGTCTCTTTTTCTGGTGATCGCGGGCCGGCTACGGGCTTCGCAGATGGCCCAGGGCGGTCAGCAGATTATCATCCGTTATATTGGTCCGGGAGAGGTCGCAGGCTGCGCGGCGTTTGTGGGAAACGATACCCATCCCGGCACCGTGACCGCTGTGGACGACAGTCATTTGATCGGCTGGACGAGTGCCAGCCTCAGTCGGATCATGGAGCGTTATCCCGTTATTGCCATCAATGCCGTCGCGCTGCTGTGCCGGCGATACCACGAGATGCAGATTCGTCTGCGTGAAGTCTCGACCGAACGGGTCGAGCGTCGGATTGGTCATACCCTTCTTCGTCTGGCGCATCAGTCGGGGCGCCGGACGGCGCGCGGCATCGAGATCGCGTTTCCACTGTCCCGCCGTGACCTCGCCGAAATGGTCGGAATCACCCTGTATACCGTCAGCAGAATCGTCAGCGTGTGGGAGGAGCGGGGCATCGTCAGCTCCGGGCGGCGCCGCGTAGTCCTGTGCAAGCCGTATGCTCTCGCGGCCGTCGCAGACGAAGAAGAATAGTAAGCCTGGGCGCTCACGCCGACTCTGACCTGGCTCGCGGCATATGGTCCCGAGGATTGGCGTCGCCGTGACGCTTTTTCGCTCGCATCAGCTGAAAAAATCAGTCATGGAACGCGCCGAGCGTATGAAGGCCAACGCAGCTGGGTGATCGATGCCCTCCCTATGCACGATCGCCACCTCGGATGGCTGCAGGCCTGGCAAATCCCGAATGATCACGCCAGGCAGGCGATAATTTTTCAGCGACGCTGGTGCAATCGCGATGCCGACCCCCGCTGCCACGAGCAGGCTCAGCGTATACATGTCGCTGGCTTCGTGGATGGCCGCAGGGCGAATGCCGGCATCGCTCAGAACAAGCGATTGCGCTGCGGCGTATCCGGGTGCGTTACGCTTTGAATAAGTGACGAACTCTGCGCCGTCGAGATGACACAGCTCGAGATCCGGTTGCGTCGCCAGCCGGTGCGACGCTGGCAGGAACAGCTTGAATGGCTCCTTGTGAATGAGGATGGTGTGCAATCCTCGTGGCTCGAGCAGCGGAAGACGCAAAAAGCCGACGTCGAGCATCCCACTCCTGATCAGGCCGAGCTGCTCGGCTGTCAGATGATGGCGCAGATCGAGTTCAACGCGCGGGTAATCCTTGCGAAAAGCGGCGATCAGGGGTGGAATCACATAGGCTGCGGCGGTCGAGATGAACCCGATCCGCAATCGACCGATCTTGCCCTCGGCTGCCAGCCTTGCCCGCTCGACAGCGCGCGTTCCAATGTCCAGGATATCCCGGGCCTCCTTGAGGTAGATCCTTCCAGCATCGGTCAATGTCGTCTTCTGGTGCGAACGCTCGAAGAGCAGAACACCGAGCTCCTGCTCGAGCTTGTCGATCTGCGTGCTGAGAGCCGGCTGGCTCAGATGCATATGCTCGGCCGCTCGGCTGAAATGGAGCGCCTCGGCGACGGCGAGGAAGCACCGCAGTTGAACGATTTCCATCTACACAGGTCCTTGGGGTGAGGTCTGTAACCTTGAATCGTGCGAAAGACGGCGTCATTAGCCGTTGGTTCGATGACGAAGGTCAGCCGGCTCACACGTCAGACTTTCGCGGGCGCGAAGGGCCATATCGATGAACAGACGGGTCTCAGTCTGTGTCGTGTGCTTGCGCAAGATGACGCCGATCTCGGCCGCCGGTAACCAGTCCGCTCTCAGAAAAGCGAGGCCTGGCAAGTTGTAGTTACGCGCGGAGATCGGGGCGATGGCGATGCCGATGCCGACCGAAACCAATGATACCAGGGTGTACATTTCTCCGACCTCCTGGACGACGTCTGGATTGATTCCGTTATTGTTCAGCGTTCGCATGATTATGTCGTGATACCCCGGCGCGTTGCGTCGCGAATACATGATGAAGGAATTTCCTTCGATATCGCGCGGCCGGATCATCGTCTGCTGTGCCAATGGATTGTCCTTGGATACAACCACGGCATGGTCTTCGCTATGAACCGTGAGCATCTCGACATCGTGCGGAAACAGCAGCGGCAAACGAATGAAGCCGACGTCGAGGGCGCCGGCTTCGACCAGGGTGAGCTGCTCGGTATTGATGTGATTTTGCAGCCTCAGCTCGACCTGCGGGAAAGATTGGCGAAACTCGGCAACGAGCTTGGGAAGGAAGTGCCCGGTGATCGCGGTTGAAATAAAGCCAACTTTGAGTTGCTGCAGGATGCCGGTAGAGGCGCGACGGGTGTGCTCCGCCGCGTGCTGTGCCGTTGCCAGCATCTCGCTGATCTCGGCGCGAAAGATATTTCCTGCGTAGGTGAGCCGCGTCTCCTGGCGGCCGCGCAACAGCAGGCTCACGCCGATCTCATCCTCCAGATTCTGTATTGCGAGGCTCAGTGCCGCCTGGGTAAGGCCGAACTCCTCTGCGGCCTTGCGGAAGTTCAGATGTTCCGCGACTGCCAGAAACATCTGGAGTTGACGAATTTTCATGAGTTGCGGCCCCAGATCACTCTGCGACGAGAAACCCGACGCAAACGAAGCCGTCATTTGTCAAGGTTATCACGAACATAAAACTGACGAATTAACTTGAGCGCAACGTTTGTCATAAGCGGACGGTCCGACATTGCGCTAGATCAACGGAAGCGCGCATTACAAGCGTTCCAAAGCCCGCGAATTCGTCTCATCTGTTGATTGTAAATGAGCTGCATGGCGTCGCCATACGACCTGCTCCGATCGACAGAACTTATCACGGATCTCAAAACATACGATTTCACCGTGAGCGTCATCCGGCGACCACGCACTGAGGGCTGATCTGGTCGGCTAGGAAGATCTCGTGGATTGTTTCGTCACGAGGTCACCATGTCAAAAGATAGTTGTAAGGATGGCGATAAGGATAGGCAT
>NZ_JBVAPG010000719.1:0-222 GCF_055413685.1 Bradyrhizobium sp. LeoA1Lang
TCGAGCGTGTCGCCCACGTCAATCGCATCAAGGGACTGTTGTTCTCGCAAGGGATCGCGAATTATGAGCCACTGCGCAAGGATCGACGTGAGCGGCTAGACGAGCTCTGGACCGGCGATGGGCGTGCGCTACCTGTGCTCATGAAGGCCCAGATTTCCCGCGAAGTCGATCGGCTAGAACTGCTGCTCGAACAGATCAAGCTGGTTGAGGATGAACGCGATG
>NZ_JBVAPG010000720.1:0-222 GCF_055413685.1 Bradyrhizobium sp. LeoA1Lang
AGCACGCAGGATATTGGTCAGTGGATCGTCGATCTCGTCGGGCTGACGGAGCGGGACAATGTTGCTAGTCTCGTTCATGGCGTATCGCTCTCCTTGAGAGATCCCATGGGGTGGATTGCAGTCGTATGTCTTGCAGAATAAGGCTGCCTAAACACTCATCCCGAAGGTGATCATGCATACGACCGGACGATCCGCCCACCCGACCACCATCCGCACCGATCT
>NZ_JBVAPG010000721.1:0-222 GCF_055413685.1 Bradyrhizobium sp. LeoA1Lang
CGAAAGCGAATCCAACCCGCACACATCATCGCATGGTCACTTTGGCGTAGAGCTCACCAGGCCGCCGCCCAGCGCGCGCACTTCAAAACAAAAAGACAACTGTAATGCTAGGGCCTGTTGAGATTCATCTAGAATGGATAACAGCGGTGGCGAGGTAGATCATCGCCTCGAAGCTGCTGTCGGTCTTGTCGGATCGCATTGCTATGCGTTTGAATTCCTTCA
>NZ_JBVAPG010000722.1:0-220 GCF_055413685.1 Bradyrhizobium sp. LeoA1Lang
CCCGCACACATCATCGCATGGTCACTTTGGCGTAGAGCTCACCAGGCCGCCGCCCAGCGCGCGCACTTCAAAACAAAAAGACAACTGTAATGCTAGGGTCTGTTGGGATTCAGGATTCTCATTCGTGCTTGGCTGTGATTCAAGCTTTGGATGGAACGATTCGTTTTGACTGACGGCCAATGGGCGAAGATGGAGCCGCTTTGTCTCGGCAAGCCGAGCG
>NZ_JBVAPG010000723.1:0-217 GCF_055413685.1 Bradyrhizobium sp. LeoA1Lang
GGAGAGCGATACGCCATGAACGAGACTAGCAACATTGTCCCGCTCCGTCAGCCCGACGAGATCGACGATCCACTGACCAATCTTTTGCGCGCTGGTGCGCGGCAGCTTCTGGCGCAGGCCGTCGAGGTCGAAGTCGAGACCTTTCTTGCCACGATGAAGGATTTGAAGCTTGCCGACGGACGCGCCCGTGTCGTGCGGCATGGTTACGGCCCGGTGC
>NZ_JBVAPG010000724.1:0-212 GCF_055413685.1 Bradyrhizobium sp. LeoA1Lang
CGGCAGGCGCGCCAAGCGCGTCGCCATCGTCGCCCTGGCGCGCAAGCTGATCGTGGCGCTGTGGCGCTATCTCACCAGCGGTCTTGTTCCGGAAGAGGCCGTGATGAAGGCATAGCACCAAACAACCCAACCAGGGCGAAGGCGGCCCGCGCCGCGCGCCCCGTACAGGATGGATGATGACCGTGCCACCCAGGGGCTTCACAAAGCCGTTT
>NZ_JBVAPG010000725.1:0-211 GCF_055413685.1 Bradyrhizobium sp. LeoA1Lang
ATTGGTCAGTGGATCGTCGATCTCGTCGGGCTGACGGAGCGGGACAATGTTGCTAGTCTCGTTCATGGCGTATCGCTCTCCTTGAGAGATCCCATGGGGTGGATTGCAGTCGTATTTCTTGCAGAATAAGGCTGCCTAAACACTCATCCCGAAGGTGATCATGCATACGACCGGACGATCCGCCCACCCGACCACCATCCGCACCGATCTT
>NZ_JBVAPG010000726.1:0-210 GCF_055413685.1 Bradyrhizobium sp. LeoA1Lang
TTTTTTTTTTTTTTTTTTTTTTTTTTTTTTTTTTTTTTTTTTTTTTTTTGTTTTTTTTTTTTTTTTTTTTTTTTTTTTTTTTTTTTTTTTTTTTTTTTTTTTTTTTTTTTTTTTTTTTTTTTTTTTTTTTTTGTTTTTTTTTTTTTTTTTTTTTTTTTTTTTTTTTTTTTTTTTTTTTTTTTTTTTTTTTTTTTTTTTTTTTTTTTTTTT
>NZ_JBVAPG010000727.1:0-207 GCF_055413685.1 Bradyrhizobium sp. LeoA1Lang
CGCGGAACGCTTGCATCCATATGTCCGGCCTGTTTGATGCGATCGGATGATCGCTGGCCAAGATGGGATGCGCGAGGCGGGCTCCAAACAACCTGGCGACCTGCTGGCGGCCAATGGGTCCCACGGAATGTCTCGCCTCGTTGATTGATCGATCGCTCCATCTGCTCTTGCAGCTTCCGGGTCGGCCGGCGCGCGAGCCCGCCGGTC
>NZ_JBVAPG010000728.1:0-206 GCF_055413685.1 Bradyrhizobium sp. LeoA1Lang
GACCAGCGCCGTCGTCGGCCGGTCCCCGTGATGATCTCGACGCGCTGCAGCGTGTCGGAGCCGTCCTCAAGGATACGCGCATGCCTATCCTTATCGCCATCCTTACAACTATCTTTTGACATGGTGACCTCGTGACGAAACAATCCACGAGATCTTCCTAGCCGACCAGATCAGCCCTCAGTGCGTGGTCGCCGGATGACGCTCAC
>NZ_JBVAPG010000072.1:0-43306 GCF_055413685.1 Bradyrhizobium sp. LeoA1Lang
GATCTCCCGAAGCGACGCCGCCCACAACGCAAGCGTCTCCTCAATCGACGCTGCCTGCGTCCACGATCTTCGAATCATGGTTGCCCATGGATTCAGAAACCCACTAAAAAAACAACTGTAATGCTAGCGCGAAGACGTGAGCTCACGGCTTTGTCATCTTGCAAATCGGGCGTGACGCATTTATAAGCAACGCGTTGTCGCTCGAACCGGGGAGATTTGCATGATTTCGGCTTATTCGCAGATCGCGCGCTCCCGTTCGATGCTCGTACTGGGTATGTGGTCGCGCCATTGACCGCCAGTTCTGACCGGGGCTGACGTTCCGGTCTTTCAAGCCTTCCAACACTTTACCAATCTTTCAACGACGCTCGCCTCGCGCGCTTTTACGCCGTCGCGCGTCAATTCAGATGGAGTCGGCCTGCGCGGCGAGCGCGGCCGGATTGCGCCATGACTATTCAAACTGACAAACGTCCCGCCGCGATCCGCGTCGTGATCCCGTTTGCATTCCGCCATTGGCTGAAGCAGCCCACCCGCGCCACGACCGTGTTGGTCGGCTTTCTCGGCGCCACCGTCGCCGACCTGTTCATGCCGGTTTACTCCGGCCATCTGGTCGACGCCCTGACGCTCGGCACCTCGGACCTGGCGGCGCGACATGCGGCGATGGTTGCGTTCGGCGGCATCGTCGCGCTTGGCCTGTTGTCGATCATCCTGCGGTTTGTGGGGCTGCAGGCGATCGTGCCCTTCACGCTGACGACGATGTCGGATGTGGCGCAGGAGGCGTTCGCGCGGGTGCAGCGGTTCTCGACCGACTGGCACGCCAATTCGTTTGCCGGCTCGACCGTGCGCAAGATCACCCGCGGCATGTGGGCGATCGACCTGCTCAACGACACCGTCCTGATGGCGCTGCTGCCGTCGCTGATGGTGCTGGTCGGTTCGATGATCCTGCTCGGGCTGCACTGGCCCGTGCTCGGCGCCGTGATCGGCGTCGGCGCGGTGATCTATGTCGCGATGACCGTCGTGCTTTCGGTGAACTATATTGCACCGGCTGCGCGCGTCTCCAATGCCTGGGACACCAAGGTCGGCGGCACGCTGGCGGATGCGCTCACCTGCAACGCGGTGGTGAAATCGTTCGGCGCGGAGGCGCGCGAAGATACGCGGCTCGCCGGCGTCATCGCCCGCTGGCGCAGGCGGGTGCTGCGCACCTGGCTGCGCTACAATGCGACCAACATGGCGCAGCTCGCGGTGCTGCTGTGCTTCCGCGCGTCGGTGATCGGCGGCGCCATCCTGCTGTGGCTTGCCGGCCGCGCCTCGCCGGGCGACGTCACCTATGTGCTGACGAGCTATTACGTCATCCACGCTTACTTGCGCGACGTCGGCATGCACATCAACAATCTGCAGCGTTCGGTCAACGACATGGAGGAGCTCGTCACCATCCATGGCGAGCCGCTCGGCATCGTCGATGCGCCTGACGCAAAGTCGATCGACGTCCAGGGCGGAAGGATCACGTTCGACAACGTCACCTTCCTCTATGGCGGGCATCGCACGCCGCTCTATGACGCACTGTCGATCGATATCCGCGCCGGCGAACGTGTCGGGCTGGTCGGCAGGTCCGGCTCGGGCAAGACCACGTTCGTGAAACTGGTGCAGCGCCTCTATGACGTCTCCGACGGCCGCATCCTGATCGACGGTCAGAATATCGCTCACGCGACGCAGCAGTCGCTGCGCAGCCAGATCGCGATCGTGCAGCAGGAGCCGATCCTGTTCCACCGTTCGCTGGCGGAGAACGTCGCCTATGGCCGGCCCGGCGCCAGCATGGCGGCGATCGAGCAGGCGGCGCGGCTTGCCAATGCGCATGACTTCATCATGCGGCTGCCGAAGGGCTACGGCACGCTGGTCGGCGAACGCGGCGTCAAACTGTCCGGCGGCGAGCGGCAGCGCGTCGCGCTGGCGCGCGCGTTCCTCGCCGACGCGCCGATCCTGATCCTGGACGAGGCGACCTCGAGCCTCGACTCGGAATCGGAGGCGCTGATCCAAGAGGCGATGGAGCGGTTGATGAAGGGCCGCACCTCGATCGTGATCGCGCACCGGCTGTCGACGGTGCGCGGCCTCGACCGCATCCTGGTGTTCGATCGCGGCGAGATTGTCGAGCAGGGCACCCATGCCGCGCTGACCGCGCGACCGGGCGGCATCTATCGCAGCCTGTTCGAGAGGCAGGCGACGGAGTTCGGCCGCGTCGCGGCGGAGTAGCCGCCGTCATTCCGGGGCGCGCGTCAGCGCGAGCGCTGCGCGTTGCTCCGGAACGACACGCGTTCGACCCCGCGTGCGCGCGCTGATCGCGACCGTCGCCACCACGGCGGCGGCGAACAGCACGACCTGCGGGGTGATCGTCTCGCCATTGAAGAGCGAGGCGAGCACGAAGGTGACGAAGGGCTGCAGCAACTGGATCTGCGACACCCGCGCGATCCCGCCCATCGCCATGCCGGCATTCCAGGCGAAGAAGCCGATCCATTGCGAGAACAGCGCGACGTAGAGCAGACCGAGCCACGGCTTCAGCGAGATGTGCATGGGATCGGCCGGCATCGTCAGCGCCGCCGCCGGCAGCGCGAACGGCAAGGCAATCACCAGCACCCAGCTAATGACTTCCCAGCCCGGCATCTCCGCGGTGAGCCGTCCCGAAAAGCCATAGCCAACGGCGGAAACCGCAACAGAGGCGAACAGGAAGAGGTCGCCCGTCGACAGCGTGCCGCCGCCATCGCGCAGCGCAAAGGCGATCACCAGCACAGCGCCGACGACAGCGGCGACCCAGAACAAGGGCCGCGGCCGCTCGTGGGTGATGGTCACCGCCACCAGCGCGGTCGCGATCGGCAGCACGCCGAGCACGACGCCGCCATGGGAGGCGTCAACGCGCTGCATGCCCTCGGCCATCAGCAGCGGAAACAGGATGGCGACGCACAGCATGACCAGCACAAGCTGCGGCCACAGCGCCCGCCGCGGCAGCGGTCGCCGCAACACAAGCAGAAGTGCGAGCGAGCATAGACCGGCGATTGCCGTGCGGATCGCGGTCAGGGCAATCGGATCAATTTCCGCAACGGCAAGCCGCGTCGCCGGTAGCGTGCCGCCGAAGATCGCCATGCCGATGAAGCCCAGCAACAGGCCGAGACGTTCGCGCGAGGAGGACGAGGACATGAAACAGGTGGTTACCGGCTTTGCAGTCCCGCGTACAGCAATCTACTCGGTGCATATGGCAGCCATGCGCGCGCTATCTCGGAGCAATTCCGCTGCACACCAGCCCGATGCCGGATAGAAACAACAGCCCGAGCACGATGTTCGTGAAATTCCGGTCGCTCAGCGCATGATAGATTCGCGCGCCGAGCCAGGCGCCGGCCACCGTCGCCGGAAAGGTCACGACAGCGAGCGCGAGGACGTCCCTCGTGACGAACCCGGCGAACGCCTGCAGCAACAGCGCAGTCGCCAGCACCGTGAAGTTGAAGGTCTGGAAAATCCCGCGCCGCTGCTCCTTGGTCCAGCCGCGCACGCTGGCCCAAAGAATCGGCGAGGGGCCGGAGAGGCCGGCCAGGCCGCCGAGGATGCCGCCGGCAAATCCGACGGCGCCGTCGAACGGCTTGCCGCCAAACTTGATCGCCATTGGTCTGCGCTGAAAATAGAGCGCGGTGGGAAAGACCAGCAGAAACACGCCGATGGTCAGCTTGAAGGTGTTGGGATCGGCATGGGCGATCAGCAGCGTGCCGAGCGGCACGCCGGCGAGCCCGCCGAGCACAAACGGCCAGACCAGCCTGAAATCGATCGAGCGCCAGATCGAGGGCAAGGTCGTGAGTTGGCCGATAACCGAGCAGATCAGGACCAAAGGCACGGCAACAGCAGGCGGCGCGACGTAGAGCCAGATCCCCAGCGCCATCAGCGCAGTGCCGAAGCCGGCAAGGCCGGATACGAAGCCCCCGGCGAGCGCGCCGACAAACAGCACCGCCAGGGCGAAGCCGCCCATCATCGTCTTGTTCTCATTGTCATTGGCCTGACGTCTACACGACGAGCCCGGCAGGCACTATCGCAATCCGCTGTTTCGGATCGTTGCGCGACGACGTCATTCCGGGGCGCGCGCGAGCGCGAACCCGGAATCTCGCGCCGCAATCTCCAGATTCCGGGTTCGCATCTTCGATGCGCCCCGGAATGACGGTCTGCAAAAATGGCGAGGGGTCCAGCGTGTTTGCGCCGAACCCCTCATTTCCAAGAACATCAGCCGGCCTGTAAGCCGGGTTCTGTAGGGCACCATTCTCGCGAATGGTACGTGACGGCCATTCCTCTGGGACCACCTTTGCAGACGGCCTCGAGCAACCTACCCGGACGGCGGGCCTGACATCGCCCTGCAGCGTTATCGCTTTCGCGAACAGCCTGCGTTGCCGTCCCTATTCGGTTTTGCTCCCGGTGGGGTTTGCCATGCCGTCTCCGTCGCCGGAAACGCGGTGCGCTCTTACCGCACCTTTTCACCCTTGCTGCCCCCCCCTTTATCCTTCCTCCACAAGCGAGGCAGGGCAGGGTGGGGGGAAGCGGTTCGTTCTCTGTGGCACTTTCCCTGGGGTTGCCCCCGCCGGACGTTATCCGGCACCGCATGTCGATGGAGCCCGGACTTTCCTCCCCCGCGGCCTTTCGGCGCTTGCGGGAGCGGCCGTCCGGCCGACTGACGCCCATAGGCATGGGGGTTCCAGCCGGTTCCGTCAAGCGGATAACGCCCGCGAAGCGCGCCAAAATAATCTATCCTGAAGGTGTCGTTTTGCCTGTCGCCCGTTCGACTGGATGTCGGCGATCCAGCCGATCAAGAGGAGATTTTCAGATGCAGTACCTGCTGTTGATCTATCGAAAGGAAGCAGAGTTAGGCCGCATGACCGCCGATGACCGCAAGAAACTAACGGCGGAATACGGTGCATTCACCCAGTCCATCATCCAGAGCGGCCATTTCAAGGCTGGCGACGGGCTGCAACCCTCAACGACTGCGACGACGGTGCGGGTTCGCGACGGCAAGATATTGACGACGGACGGTCCATTCGCGGAAACGCACGAACAGCTCGGCGGCTACTACCTGATCGACGCCAAGGACCTCGACACCGCTCTCGGCGTCGCCGCGCGGATTCCCGGCGCCAAGACCGGCTCGATCGAAGTCAGGCCGATCATGATCTACGACAACAACTGATGCCGTACCGTCATTCCGGGATGCGCCATTTGGCGCAATCCCGGACTGATGATTGACAGACCGCATGACTCCGACCCAGATCGAAAAGATCTTCCGCGACGAGGCGAGCCGGGCGCTGGCGACGCTGATCCGCCTCGTCGGCGATTTCGATCTTGCGGAGGATGCGCTGCAGGAGGCGTTCGCGGTGGCGCTGGAGCGTTGGTATGCGGGCGAATTGCCGCAAAACCCGCGGGCGTGGCTGGTCAATGTCGGCCGCAACAAGGCGATTGATCGCATCCGCCGTAATGCCGTGTTCCGCGGCAAGCAGCGGGAACTGACGCACGAACTCCTGCTGAACGCGTCCGCGCCTTGCGAGATCGTCGATGCCACGCTCGACGACGACATGCTGCGGTTGATCTTCACCTGCTGCCATCCGTCCTTTGCCGACGAGGTGCAGGTCGCGCTGACGCTGCGCACGGTTTGCGGCCTCAGCACGGCCCAGGTCGCGCGTGCCTTCCTCGTCAGCGAGGACGCGATGGCGCAGCGGCTGCTTCGCGCGAAGCAGAAGATTCGCCTCGCCGGCATTCCCTATGAGGTGCCCGAGCGCGAGGCGCTGGAGCCGAGGCTCCGCGGTGTGCTCGCGGTGATCTATCTCGTCTTCACCGAAGGCTACGCAGCGACCTCCGGCGAGGATCTGATGCACCCCGATCTGGCGCGCGAAGCGATCCGGCTGGCGCGGCTGATCGATGCGCTGATGCCCGCCCGCGGCGAGATCAAGGGGCTCTTGGCACTGATGCTGCTGCACGACGCGCGCCGCGCCGGTCGCGAGACCGCGGGCGGCGACATCGTGCTATTGGAGGAGCAGGACCGCTCGCTGTGGGACATCAGCCAGATCGCTGAAGGCTTGCGATTGGTGGAGGAAGCGTTGCGCATGCCCGGCCGGCCGCAATCCTACGCCGTGCAGGCCGCGATCGCGGCACTCCATGCCCGCGCGCCGAGCTATCAAGACACCGACTGGCCGCAGATCGCCGGCCTCTATGAAGTGCTGCTCCGCACCAGCCCATCACCGGTGATCGAGCTGAACCATGCCGCGGCGGTATCGATGGTCGACGGCCCGGCGCGCGCGCTTCACCTGATCGACGCGCTCGAAGCGCGCGGCAGCCTCCAGGGTTACGAATTGCTGCCGGCCGTCCGCGCCGATCTGCTGCGTCGCCTCGGTCGCACCGACGCCGCGCGCGAAGCCTATCTGGCGGCAACCGCCGCGACGCAACTGGAGCCGCTGCGCCGGCTCTACGCGCGACGCATCGCGGAGATGGGGTGATGGCCTCCGTCATTGCGAGGAGCGTAGCGACGAAGCAATCCATGCTTCCACAAGTGGCGAGATGGATTGCTTCGCTTCGCTCGCAATGACGAGAGACTTGCCTACTTCGCCGCAACCTCTGTCGCCGTTGCTTCCGGCGGCAGGCTTTCCAGCAGCGCGTGCAGGGTGGTCATGGTCGAGCGATCGACGATGCCGTCGACGCGCTCCTGGCGGAAATGGCGCTGGAAGGCGGTGACGACTTCCATGGTGGGGCCGTCAAACTTGCCGTTGGTCGGGATGTTGTAGCCGTAGCGGGCGAATGCCTTCTGCATGTTGGTGACGTTGTCGTTGATCGCGCCGAGCTGCAGCGTCTCCCCGCGCACGATCGGCGCCGGCTGAACCCAATGCCCGACGCCGGAATTGGCGAGCGAATGCCACGGGAACTTTTCGCCGGGATCCTTCTTGCGCGCCGGCGCGACGTCGGAATGGGCGAGCACGCGATACGAAGGCACGTTGCGGCGAAGCATGATGCCGCGGCACAGCGCGATCACTGCTGCGATCTGGCGCAGCGGATAATCCGGGTAGCCCCAGTCGTGGCCGCGGTTGATGATCTCGATGCCGATCGAGCAGGAATTGATGTCCTCTTCGCCTGCCCAGCAGGACACGCCGGCGTGCCAGGCGCGCTTGCTCTCCGGCACGCACTGCACGATGCGGCCATCCTCCAGCACAATGTAATGTGCGGAGACCTCGGTGCCGGCGGTGCAGAGCTGGGCGATGGCGCCTTCGACGTCGGGCATGCCAGTGTAGTGCAGCACGATCATGTCGGGCTGCCGGTCGTTGGCGCGTTCGCCGAAATTCACCGAAGGGATGACGTCGGAGACGATCGAAGAGTCTGGAGTAAAGGTCTTCATGTCGGCTATGGCCCTGGGAACCGGAAGGGCGCGTTGACGCTTCGAATCAGCAGACGCGAACGAACCAGACGACATCCCAAATCTCAAATTCAAAACGGCAGTCCTGCAATTTCCGGGACAGCCCTCAATTTACTATTCCTTTACCTTGCCGCAGGTGCAATCACATCGGCGCCATCCCCGCGAATTTTGGGTCCGCCTGTGGATGGCGCGCATCAGCAAGTTCCACGTGTGACTAAAAAGCAAAAGAAACCGTGAAGGATTCGGCAACGCTTTCTTAACGCTAAGTGCCGTTACTAAGTGGTGAATAGCCGAACCGGTTTTTGAGGGACGGCCGAGGCCCGCTTGCGCGCGAAATCCCATGGCAGCCCAGCAAACTCCGGTCGGGAATCAGGATTTGCGGCCTGATATGGGAACCGGCGCGTGCTCCGTGTCGCGGCTGCTCGGACGGAACCGCGGCGTGACGCGTAATCATTCGAGGCGCCATGGGCTGGTCCGTGTCCAGTTTCGATCCCCTACGCCGGACAACGTTCGGAGCCGGCGCATGACGGCTGCTGCGCCGCATATTTCGGTGCTCGGCCGCGAGGCGGTCGAGATGCTGAATCCGCGGGACGGCGGTGTTTATGTCGATGCCACTTTCGGCGCCGGCGGCTATAGCCGCCTGATTCTCGACGTGCCTGGAACCCGCGTCATCGGCATCGACCGCGACCGGTCGGCGATCGCGGGCGGCTTCGATCTGGTCGATCGCGCCGATGGCCGGCTGACGCTGGTCGAGGACCGCTTCTCCAATCTCGCCGACGTTTGCGCCGCGCAAGGTGTGGAGGCCGTCGACGGCGTGGTGATGGACATCGGGGTCTCCTCGATGCAGCTCGATCAGGCCGTGCGCGGCTTCTCGTTCCGCCTGGCGGGCCCGCTCGACATGCGGATGGGGCATGCGGGGCCTACCGCGGCGGATGTGATCGCAACCGCGTCCGAACGCGATCTGGCCGACATCATCTATCTCTTCGGCGAGGAGCGGCACTCGCGCGGCGTAGCGCGCGCGATCGTGGCCGCGCGCAAGGAAGCGCCGATCACGACGACGCAAGCGCTGGCCGACATCGTCGCCAGGGTCGTCCGTTCCAAGCCGAACGAGATTCATCCGGCGACGCGGACCTTCCAGGGGCTGCGCATCTTCGTCAACGAAGAGCTCGACGAATTGCAGCGCGCGCTCACCGCCGCCGAGCGCGTGCTGAAGCCGGGCGGGCGGCTCGTGGTTGTTTCGTTCCATTCGCTGGAAGACCGCATCGTCAAGAATTTCTTCGGCGAGCGCGGCAAGGTTTCCAGCGGCTCGCGGCATTTGCCCGAAGTGGCGCAGATGGCGCCGAGCTTTAGGATATTGACAAAACGTCCGCTGACGCCGTCCGAGGACGAGATCGCGGCCAATCCCCGCGCGCGATCGGCCAAACTGCGCGCCGCCGAGCGCACGGAAGCGCCAGTGCATGCCGAAGGCGAGCCGCCGTCATGGCCGACGCTCGAACGCGTGATGAGGGGAGGCTAGCGCATGCGCATCCTCCATTTCCTCGTGATCGGTTTCCTCGTGGTCTGTGCGGCCTATGTCTACCGCATCAAGATGGAATCGACTGTTCGTACCGAGCGCGTGCTGCGGCTGAACGCTGAGATCCGCGAGCAGCGCGACGCGATCGCGGGCCTGCGCGCCGAATGGGCCAAGCTCGACTCGCCGCTTCGGTTGCAGGGATTGGCCGAGCGTCATCTCGCATTGAAGCCGCTCGTCGCCAATCAATATGACTCGCTGAAGAACTTGCCCGAACGTCCGCCGAACTTCGCGCGGCCGGGCGCGCCCGACCCGATCGGCGCGATGATCAACACCATCGAGGCCGCTGCCGACCAGGAGAGCGTGACCGGATCGGTAGGAGAGCCCGCGCAGCAGGGAGATCAGCAATGACCGACCGTGCGCTACCCGCCAAACCTGCCGAACCGTGGCGGCAGCGGCTGATCCGCGGCCTGCTCTACGGGCGGAATGTCGACCGCAGCGCGAAGGCGCGGGCCCGGGTCGGTCTCGCGATCATCGCGTTTGCCGCCGTCTACGCCATTATTGCCGGGCGGCTCGTGATGTTCGCGATCGGCGCCGACAGCCACGGCGCGCGCCGCACCGCCTCGCAGGATGCGATCGCCACCGCGCGCCCTGATATCATCGACCGCAATGGCGCAATCCTCGCGACCGACGTCAAAGCGCCGAGCCTGTTCGGCGAGCCGCGCCGCATCATCGACAAAGACGAGGCGATCGAACTTCTCACCGCGACGCTGCCTGATCTCGATACCGCCGAAGTGCGCGATCGTCTGTCCTCGCGAAAAGGTTTCGTCTGGCTGAAGCGCGAGATCACGCCGCAACAGCAGCAGGATATCCATCGCCTCGGCGTTCCCGGCATCGGCTTCCTGCGCGAGAACAGGCGCATCTATCCGACCGGCGCGACCGTTGCCCACTTGATCGGCCTCGTCAATATCGACAACCAGGGCATCGCCGGCATGGAGAAGTGGCTGGACAATAATGGTCTGGCCGATCTGCATCGCGCGGGTTTTGCCACCGACCGCTTGCAGAAGCCGGTGGAACTGTCGATCGATCTGCGTGTCGAGCACGCGCTGCGCGACGAGCTCCTGAAGGCCAAGGAGAAGTACAAGGCCAAGGCGGCATCGGGCCTCGTCTCCAATGTCCGGACCGGCGAGATCGTCGCGCTGGTCTCACTGCCCGATTTCGATCCCAACAATCCGAAGGAAGCGCACGATCCCGATCGCATCAACCGCCTGACCACGGGCGTCTTCGAGATGGGCTCGACCTTCAAGACGCTGACGCTGGCGATGGCGCTGGATTCCGGCAAGGCCACGCTCCACACCATGTATGATGCGCGCGGCGCGCTACACTATGGCAAGTTCGCGATCCACGACAGCCATCCGCTCGGCCGGGCGATCTCGCTGTCGGAAGTGTTCACCTTCTCCTCCAATGTCGGCGCGGCGCGCATCGCGCTTGCGCAAGGAGTCGAGGCGCACAAGGCGTTCCTGAAGAAGGTCGGCCAGCTCGACCGGCTGCGCACCGAATTGCCGGAGAGCGCATCGCCGATCGTGCCGAAGCGCTGGAGCGAATTGAACACGATCACCATCTCCTTCGGCCATGGCATCGCGGTTGCGCCGCTGCAGGCGGTGATGGGCATCAATGCGATGGTCAATGGCGGCTATCTGATTCCGCCGACCTTCCTCAAGCGCACGGAGGAAGACGCCAAGGCGATGGCCAAGCGGGTGGTGAAGCCTGAGACGTCGGACAAGATCCGTTATCTGATGCGACTTAATGCCGAAATCGGGACCGCCAAGTCGGCCGACGTGAAGGGTTATTATATCGGCGGCAAGACCGGCACTGCGGAAAAGGTGGTCAACGGCCGCTACTCCAAGAAACAGGTGCTGAACTCCTTCACCGCCATCCTCCCGGCCGATAATCCGAAGTACCAGCTCCTGGTGATGCTGGACGAGCCGAAGGCGCTGCCGGAGACCCATGGTTTCATCACCTCGGGCTGGAACGCGGTGCCGACCGGCGGCAAGGTGATCGCCCGTATTGCGCCGCTTTTGGGCCTCGAGCCGCGGTTTGACCTGCCGCCGTCCGACCGCCTTATTCTTGCGGCATCGAGGACAACCCAGTAAGGCGTGGGGGCAGGGCATGATCCGGAAAAGTGGATGCGGGGTTTCCGAGAGGATCATGCGCCGTCACGTTTGAGCGTGAGCAGCCGGCCGGACTGGAAGATCATGAGACTTCGCGACCTTTTCAGTGCTGATGCCACGATCGATCCGCGGGCGGAAGCCGTCGAGATCGGAGGGGTGACGGCTGATAGCCGCACGGTGAAGCCGGGCGATCTGTTCTTCGCACTCGCGGGCTACAAGACCGACGGGGCGCGCTTCATCGATGCCGCGATTGCCGCGGGCGCAGCCGCTGTTGCGAGCGAGCACCGGCCGCAAGGCGGGTTGCGTGTGCCTTTTGTCGTGACGCCGAATCCACGCCGCGCATTGGCGCTGGCTGCGGCGAAATTTTTCCCGCGCCAGCCCGAGACGATTGCGGCGGTGACCGGCACCAGCGGCAAGACATCGGTGGCGGCTTTCACGCGCCAGATCTGGCAGCGATTGGGGCACGACGCCGCGAGCATCGGCACCATCGGCCTGGTGTCGCCGAAGCGTACGGTCTATGGCTCGTTGACCACGCCTGATCCGATCGAGCTGCATCGGCAGCTCGACGAGATCGCCCGCGATGGCGTCACGCATCTCGCATTCGAAGCGTCTTCGCACGGGCTCGACCAATATCGGCTCGACGGCGTGCGCGTCGCCGCCGGCGGCTTCACCAACCTGTCGCGCGACCACATGGATTATCACCCCGACGTGGCGCACTATCTCAACGCGAAACTGCGGCTGTTCCGCGATCTTGTGATGGATGGCGGCGCGGCCGTGATTTCGGCCGATCATGATTGTTCGCCTGACGTGATCGATGCGGCGCGTGCACGCAAGCTCAGGATCATCGCGGTTGGCCGCAAGGCCGATGGCGGAGATGGTATTCGCCTGGTCGACGCGTCGATCGAAGGTTTTGCGCAGAAGCTTACGGTCGAACACTGCGGCCGGAAGCGCACCATCCATTTGCCGCTGGTCGGCGAGTTCCAGATCGAGAATGCGCTGGTGGCTGCCGGGCTTGCGATCGGGACCGGCAGCGATGCCGATGCCGTCTTCGCAAGCCTCGAACATCTCGAGGGCGCCAAGGGCCGGCTCGAACGCGTCGGCGAGCGCAACGGCGCGCCGATTTTCATCGACTACGCGCACAAGCCGGATGCGCTTGCCAAGGCGCTGCAGGCGCTGCGGCCCTATGCCAAGCGCAAGCTGATCGTCGTCCTTGGCGCCGGTGGCGACCGCGATGCGGGCAAGCGTCCGCTAATGGGCGCGATTGCCGCCGACAATGCGGACAGCGTCATCGTCACCGATGACAATCCGCGCAGCGAGAATCCCGCGGCGATCCGTGCCGCCATCCTCGCCGCCGCGAAGGGCGCCAACGAAATCGGCGACCGCGCGGAAGCGATCAGGGCCGGCATTGCTGCGTTGCAGCCGGGCGATGTGCTTTTGATCGCCGGCAAGGGGCATGAGATCGGACAGATCATCGGCGACAAGACATTGCCGTTCAGCGATCATGAGGCCGTGGCCGCGGCACTTGAAGCGAGGGTCGCATGAGCACACCACTGTGGACATCGGCGGCAATGGCGGACGCGATGCGCGCCGCGACCCAGGGGCGCTTGCCCTCCGCCGTCACCGGCCTTTCCATCGACAGCCGCACGCTGCGGCCGGGCGAGGCCTATTTTGCCATCAAGGGCGACGTGCATGACGGCCACAGTTTTGTCGAGGCCGCATTGAAGGCGGGCGCCGCGCTCGCGGTGGTCGAAAGCGCCCAGCGCGAGAAGTTCCCCGCCGATGCGCCGCTGCTCGTCGTCGACGATGTGCTTGCAGGGCTGGTCGATCTCGCCCATGCCTCTCGCGCGCGGCTCAACGCGAGGATCATCGCGGTCACCGGCTCGGTCGGCAAGACCTCGACCAAGGAAGCGCTCCGGCATGTGCTCTCGGCGCAAGGCGAGACGCACGCCTCCGTGGCTTCCTTCAACAATCATTGGGGCGTGCCGCTGTCGCTGGCGCGTTGTCCGGCATCGGCGCGCTTTGCGGTGTTCGAGATCGGCATGAACCATGTTGGCGAGATCACGCCGCTGGTGAAGCTGGTGCGGCCGCATGTTGCCGTCGTCACCACCGTGGAGCCGGTGCATCTGGAGTTCTTTTCCGGCATCGAAGAGATCGCGGACGCCAAGGCGGAGATCTTTCTCGGTCTCGAGCCTGATGGCGCCGTCGTGCTCAACCGCGACAATGCGCAATTCGGAAGGCTCGAAGCCCGCGCGAAGGAACTTGGCATCCCACGCGTCGTTTCCTTCGGCACGGACGCGCAATCCGATGCGCGGCTGATCGATGTGTCGCTCCACGCGACCTGTTCCGCCGTGCACGCCAATGTCCTCTGCCACGACGTCACCTACAAGATCAGCATGCCGGGCCGCCATATGGCGATGAACTCGCTCGCCGTGCTCGCCGGCGCGGCGCTGATCGGGGCGGACCTTGCGCGCGCGGCATTGTCGCTGTCGCAGCTCGAGGCGCCCGCGGGTCGCGGTGCGCGGCGCATCCTCGAGGTCGGGACCGGCGAGGCGACGCTGATCGACGAAAGCTATAATGCCAATCCGGCGTCGATGGCGGCCGCGCTGAACGTGCTCGGGCAGGCCCAGCTCGGCCCGCACGGCCGCCGCATCGCGGTACTCGGCGACATGCTCGAGCTCGGGCCGACCGGCCCTGCGCTGCATCGCGGTTTGGCCGAGGCTGTCAACGCCAACAATATCGACCTCGTTTATTGTTGTGGTCCGCTGATGCGCAACCTCTGGGACGCTCTTTCCACGGGAAGGCGAGGAGGCTATGCCGATAACTCGGCGAGTCTGGAGACCCAGGCGGTCGCGGCCATCAGCCCCGGCGACGCCGTCATGGTCAAGGGATCGCTGGGTTCGAAGATGAAGCGGATCGTCAACGCGCTGGAGAAGCGCTTTCCCGGCAAAGCCGCGCATGAAGAAGCGGTATAGGCATATTGAATGTTTTATTGGCTGATCGATCTTTCCAACACGGTGCCCGGCTTCGGGGTGTTCCGGGGGGCGCTCAACGTGTTCCGCTACATCACCTTCCGCACCGGCGGGGCGATGGTGACGGGCGCGCTGTTCGTGTTCCTGTTCGGGCCCTGGATCATCGATCATCTGCGGCTGCGCCAGGGCAAGGGCCAGCCGATCCGCACCGACGGCCCGCAATCGCACCTCATCACCAAGAAGGGCACGCCGACCATGGGCGGGCTGATGATCCTGTCCGGCGTGGTGGTGGCGACGCTGCTCTGGGCCAATCCGATCAATCCCTATGTCTGGATCGTGCTGGCGGTGACGCTGGGTTTCGGCTTCGTCGGCTTCTATGACGATTATCTGAAGGTCACCAAGCAGAGCCACAGCGGCTTTGCCGGCAAGCTGCGCCTCGCGATCGAGGCGATCATCGCGCTCGCCGCCTGTTACGCGCTGGTGCGGCTCGGGCGCGACGTGTCCTCGACCTCGCTCGCGATTCCCTTCTTCAAGGATGTGGTGTTCAATTTCGGCTGGTTCTTCGTGATCTTCGGCGCCTTCGTCATGGTCGGCGCGGGTAACGCGGTGAACCTGACCGACGGCCTCGACGGTCTCGCCATCGTTCCGGTGATGATCGCGGCTGCCAGCTTCGGCATGATTTCCTATCTCACCGGCAATGCGGTGTTCTCCGACTACCTGCAGATCAACTATGTCGCCGGAACCGGCGAGCTCGCGGTGCTCTGCGGCGCCGTGCTGGGCGCAGGTCTTGGGTTTCTGTGGTTCAACGCGCCGCCGGCCTCGATCTTCATGGGCGACACCGGCTCGCTCGCTCTCGGCGGCATGCTCGGAGCAACGGCGGTCGCCGTGAAGCACGAGATCGTGCTGGCCGTGATCGGCGGCCTGTTCGTGTTGGAGGCGGTTTCGGTGATCGTGCAGGTGGCCTCGTTTAAGCTCACCGGCAAGCGCGTGTTCCGGATGGCGCCGCTGCACCATCATTTCGAGCAGAAGGGCTGGACCGAGCCGCAGATCGTGATCCGCTTCTGGATCATCGCCGTGATGCTGGCGCTCGCCGGCCTTTCCACGCTGAAGCTGCGATGATCCCTGTCACCTCGTTTGCGGGCAAGACGGTTGCCGTGTTCGGCCTCGGGGGTTCGGGACTTGCGAGCTGCCACGCGCTGAGGGCGGGTGGGGCGGAGGTGATTGCTGGCGACGACAATTCCGACAACGTCACCAAAGCCGCGCAGGCTGGCTTCGTCACCGCCGACCTGCGCTCGGTCTCCTGGGCGAATTTCGCCGCGCTGATCCTGACCCCCGGCGCGCCGCTGACCCATCCAGCGCCGCATTGGAGCGTGCTGCTGGCGCGCCAGGCCGGCGTCGAGGTGATCGGCGACGTCGAGCTGTTCTGCCGCGAGCGGCGACGTCACGCGCCGGAAGCGCCGTTCGTCGCCATCACCGGCACCAACGGCAAGTCGACCACAACGGCGCTGATCGCCCATCTGATGAAGGTCGCCGGCTACGATACCCAGATGGGCGGCAACATCGGCACCGCGATCCTGTCCCTGGAACCGCCGCGGATGGGGCGCGTGCATGTGATCGAGATGTCGTCCTACCAGATCGACCTCACGCCATCGCTCGATCCTTCCGTCGGCATCCTGCTCAATGTCAGCGAGGACCACATCGATCGCCACGGCACGCTGGAGAATTACGCCGCGGTGAAGGAACGGCTGGTCGCCGACGTGCAGCCGGGTGGCACCTCGATCGTCGGTGTCGACGACATCTTCTGCCGCAACATCGCCGATCGCCTCGATCGGTCAGGCAAGCGCGTGGTGCGGGTGTCCGTGAAGAACCCGCTGCCGGACGGCATCTATGTCGAGCACGAGACCATCGTGCTGGCCTCAGGTGCCGCGCGCAGCGAAGTCGCACGACTGGGCGGCATCGGCTCGCTCCGCGGCCTGCACAATGCCCAGAACGCGGCGTGCGCGTCGGCCTGCACGCTGGCGATGGGTATCCCGACGGATGTGCTGCAGAACGGGCTGCGCAGCTTCCCCGGCCTCGCCCACCGCATGGAGCAGGTCGGCCGCCGCGGCAACGTGCTGTTCGTCAATGACTCCAAGGGCACCAACGCGGATGCAGCCGCCCATGCCCTGTCGTCTTTCTCCGATATCTTCTGGATTGCCGGCGGCAAGCCCAAGGCCGGCGGCATCACCAGCCTGACTGGCTATTTCCCGCGCATCCGCAAAGCCTATCTGATCGGCGAGGCCGCGCAGGAATTCGCCGGCACGCTCGGCGAGGCCGTGCCGCACGAGATTTCGCAGACGCTGGATGTAGCAGTCGCCAACGCAGCGCGTGACGCGGAAGCCTCTGGGCTCACTGACCCGGTTGTCCTGCTGTCGCCAGCCTGCGCCTCGTTCGACCAATACCGCAATTTCGAAATCCGCGGCGCCGCCTTCCGCGACCTCGTGACAGCGCTGCCCGGCGTCAAGCCGGTGGTGATGTAGCCCGTCATGGCCGGGCTTGTCCCGGCCATCCACGTCTTCCCTTCGTTGCGGCGGCAAAGACGTGGATGCCCGGCACAAGGCCGGGCATGACGAGGGGAGAGAGGTTCGCTCTATCTCCAAAGTTGCTCACTCCATTAACCCTTCGGAAACCATCCTCGTCCACCAATGGCCGTTACCTCGGCATTCTGGGGACGCCCATGCTCGCCCGTGATCAACGCACCCCGTTCTCCGACTGGTGGTGGACCATTGACAAGCCGCTGCTGGCGGCGGTCATCGCGCTGATGTTCGGCGGTGTCATCCTGTCGCTGGCGGCGAGCCCGCCGGTCGCGACCCGGATCGGGCTCGACCCCTTCCATTTCTTCAGCCGGCACGTGATGTTCCTGCTGCCGTCCTTCATCGTGCTGATCACGGTCTCCTTCCTGTCGCCGCGCCAGATCCGGCGCGCCGCGGTGGTGGTGTTCTTCGTCAGCATCGCGCTGATCGTGATGACTTTGCTGGTCGGCCCGGAGGTGAAGGGCTCGCGGCGCTGGATCACGCTGGTCGGCGTCAACATCCAGGCTTCCGAATCGGCAAAGCCGGCCTTCGTGATCCTCGCGGCCTGGCTGTTTGCGGAATCGACCAGGCGTCCGGAAATGCCGGCGACCTCGATGGCGCTGGTGCTGCTGTTGATGCTGGTCTCGCTCCTGGTGATGGAGCCCGATTTCGGCCAGACCATGCTGATCCTGATGGTGTGGGGCGCGCTGTTCTTCATCGCAGGCATGCGGATGATCTGGGTCGCGGGGCTTGCGGGCGCCGCCGGCCTCGGCCTGTTCAGCGCCTATCTGTTCGTCCCGCACGTTGCCGGCCGCATCAAGCGCTTCATGAATCCGGCCTCCGGCGACACCTTCCAGGTCGACATGGCGATGGAGGCATTCTGGAACGGCGGCTGGTTCGGGCTCGGGCCGGGCGAGGGCATCGCAAAACGCAGCCTGCCGGACAGCCACACCGACTTCGTCTTCGCGGTCGCCGCGGAAGAATTCGGTATCATCCTCTGCCTGGCACTGCTGGCGCTGTTTGCCTTCGTCGTGATCCGCACGCTCTCGCGCGCCTATGCGACCGAGGACATGTTCGCGCGCTTTGCCGCGTCGGGGCTTGCGATCCTGTTCGGCGTTCAGGCTGCGATCAACATGGCGGTCAATCTGCAATTGATCCCGGCCAAGGGCATGACGCTGCCGTTCATCTCTTATGGCGGCTCCTCGATCGTCTCGCTGGCCTACGGCGTCGGCATGATGCTGGCGCTGACCCGGCAGCGCCCGCGCACCGAGATCGAATCCGTGAACGCGGCCGGCGCCGTGCAGGGCTATGCCTGACTAGCGCCGTCGGCTATTTGAGACCATGGACAACGCGCCCCTCATCCTGCTTGCGGCCGGTGGCACCGGCGGCCATTTGTTCCCCGCCGAAGCGCTCGGCGTGGAACTGATCAAGCGCGGCCTGCGCGTGCGGCTCGCGACCGACGCCCGCGCGCTGCGCTACAGTGGACTGTTCTCCAAGGAAAATATCGATGTGGTGCCGAGCGAGACGGTGCGCGGACGCAATCCAATCACGCTCGCCCGCACCGCGATCACGCTCGGCTACGGTATCGTGGTTGCCGCCAATCTGGTGCGCCGTCTGAAGCCGGCCGCGGTGGTCGGCTTCGGCGGCTATCCCACGGTGCCGCCGCTGCTCGCCGCACGGCTGCTCGGCGTGCCCGGCATCATCCATGACGCCAACGCGGTGCTCGGCCGCGCCAATCGCTTCCTCTCCAGCCGCGTCAATGCGATTGCGACCTCGCTGCCCGGCGTGCTCGATCGCGATCCGGCGCTGGCCGGCAAGACCACCACCGTCGGCACGCCGATGCGGCCCGCGGTCCTCGCGGCTGCCGCGGTGCCGTTTGCCACGCCGGAGCCGAACGGCCCGCTGCGTCTGCTCGTGGTCGGCGGCAGCCAGGGCGCGCGGGTGATGAGTGATATCGTGCCCGGCGCGATCGAAAAGCTCGAGCCCGCGCTGTGGAGCCGGCTGATCCTCACCCAGCAGGTGCGGGAGGAGGACATGGCGCGGGTGCGCGCGGTCTATGACAACCTCAAGATCAATGCCGAGCTCGCGCCGTTCTTCGCCGACCTGCCGGCAAGACTAGCCGCCACCCATCTCGTGATCTCGCGCTCCGGTGCCGGCACCGTCGCCGAGCTCGCCGCGATCGGCCGGCCCTCGATCCTGGTGCCGCTGCCCGGCGCGATCGACCAGGACCAGTTCGCCAATGCCGGCGTGCTGTCGCAGGCCGGCGGCGCGCTGCGGATTGCGCAGGCGGAATTCACGCAAGGCCGGTTGGCGGCCGAAATCTCTGCTTTCGCGGCCGAACCTGAGAAATTGACGGCGATGGCGGCAGCCGCGCGCGGCGCCGGCCGGCTCGACGCCGCTGAGCGGCTGGCCGATCTGGTGGTGAAAGTGGCTGGAATTTAGGCCGGAACAGCGAATTTTCGCCCGTTTGGCGTCATGGCCGGTCTTGTCCCGGCCATCCGCGTCTTGCATGAAGGGCAGGAGATTCGTGGGTGACCGGGCAAGTGCCGGGCATGACGAGGGAAAACGAACCATGAGACTGCCGCGCGAAATCGGACCTATCCACTTCATCGGGATCGGCGGCATCGGCATGAGCGGCATTGCCGAGGTGCTCTGCAATCTCGGTTACACCGTGCAGGGCTCTGACGCGTCCGAGAGCGGCAATGTCGCGCGGCTGCGCGAGAAGGGCGTCAAGGTTTCGGTCGGCCACAAGGCCGAGAACATCAACGGCGCCGACGTCGTCGTGGTCTCGACCGCGATCAAGCGCGACAATCCGGAACTGATGGCGGCGCGCGCGCAGCGCATTCCCGTGGTGCGCCGTGCCGAGATGCTCGCCGAATTGATGCGGCTGAAGAGCTGCGTCGCCATCGCCGGCACCCATGGCAAGACCACGACCACCTCGATGGTCGCAGCGCTGCTCGATGCCGGCGATTTCGATCCGACCGTGATCAATGGCGGCATCATCAATGCCTATGGCACCAATGCGCGATTGGGCGCAGGCGACTGGATGGTGGTGGAAGCCGACGAAAGCGACGGCACGTTCCTGAAGCTGCCGACGGATGTCGCCATCGTCACCAATGTCGACCCCGAGCATCTCGACCACTTCAAGACCTTCGAGGCCGTGCAGGATGCGTTCCGCGCCTTCGTCGAGAACGTGCCGTTCTATGGCTTCGCGGTGATGTGCATCGACCACCCGGTGGTGCAGACGATCGTCGGCCGCATAGAGGACCGTCGCATCATCACCTATGGCGAAAATCCGCAGGCCGATGCGCGGCTGGTCGACCTGCAGCCGATTCCCGGCGGCTCGAAGTTCAAGGTCTCCTTCCGCAACCGCAAAACCGACGTGGTGCACGAGATATCGGATATCGTGCTGCCGATGCCCGGCCGCCACAACGCGTTGAATGCCACCGCGGCGATCGCGGTCGCGCATGAGCTCGGCATTTCCGACGAAGCGATCCGCAAGGCCATCGCAGGCTTCGGCGGCGTGAAGCGGCGCTTCACCAGGACCGGCGAATGGAACGGCGTCATCGTGATCGACGATTACGGCCACCATCCCGTCGAGATCGCTGCGGTCTTGAAGGCGGCGCGCGAGTCCTACAGCGGCAAGATCATCGCCGTGGTGCAGCCGCATCGCTTCACCCGCCTGCAATCGCTGTTCGAGGAATTCTGCACCTGCTTCAACGATGCCGATGCGGTCGTCGTCGCCGAGGTCTATCCGGCGGGCGAGGCGCCGATCCCGGGCATCGACCGCGATCATTTCGTGCTCGGCCTGCGCGCACACGGCCATCGCGACGTGATCCCGCTGCCGAATGCCGGCGAGCTTGCGAAAATCGTTCGCGACCTTGCCAAGCCCGGCGATCTCGTCGTGTGCCTCGGCGCCGGCAACATCACGCAATGGGCTTACGCATTGCCCGGCGAATTGAAGGCGTTGGGCTAGCGTGGCCGGTTTCCCCGACATCACGCCAGAGCTGAAAGCCGCGATGCCGGAACTGCGCGGGCGGCTGCTGGCGAACCAGTCGCTGGCGGAATTGACCTGGTTTCGCGTCGGCGGACCGGCGCAGGTGCTGTTCACGCCGGCGGACGAAGACGACCTTGCTTATTTCCAGGCGCGCTTGCCGCAGGAGTTGCCTGTCTATGTCGTCGGCGTCGGCTCGAACCTGATCGTGCGCGACGGCGGCATGCCGGGCGTCGTGATTCGCCTCGCGCCGCGCGCATTCGGCGAGACCAGGGCCGAAGGCGACATCGTGAGCGCCGGCGCCGCAGCGCTCGACAAGCGCGTGGCGGAGACGGCGGCTGCGGCTGATATCGGCGGCATGGAGTTTTTCTTCGGCATCCCCGGCACCGTCGGCGGTGCGCTGCGCATGAATGCGGGCGCCAACGGCGGCGAGACCAAGGATGTGCTGCTGGATGCCACCGGAATCGGCCGCGACGGCAACAAGCATGTGTTCACCAATTCCGACATGAAATTCGTCTATCGCAGCAGCGGCGTCGATCCCTCGATCATCTTCACCTCCGCGCGCTTTCGCGGCAGGATCACTGCGCCCGAGGCGATCCGCGCGCGCATGAACGAGGTGCAGGCCCACCGCGAGACCGCGCAGCCGATTCGCGAGAAGACCGGCGGCTCGACGTTCAAGAACCCGCCGGGCAACAGCGCCTGGAAATTGATCGATGCCGCCGGCTGCCGCGGCTTGCGCGTCGGCGGCGCCCAGGTCTCGGAGATGCACTGCAATTTCCTGATCAACACCGGCAATGCCACCGGACGCGATATCGAGACGCTCGGCGAAACCGTGCGGCAGCGGGTGAAAGAGACGTCGGGAATCGAGTTACACTGGGAAATCAAGCGAATCGGGATTCCGTAGTCATTCCGGGGCGCGCGAAGCGCGAACCCGGAATCCAGAGCTTATACGGAGAGAAGATTCCGGGTCTGGTCCTGTCGGACCATCCCGGAATGACTGAAGGCAACAGCGATGCGAACGACCATTCTCTTCGGCGGCAGCAACAAGGAACGCCTCGTCTCGGTGGCAAGCGCGCAGGCGCTGCACCAGGCTTTGCCGGAGGCCGATCTCTGGTTCTGGGACGTGGCTGACAATGTCCATGTCGTGCGGTCCGAGCAGCTTCTCGAACATGTGAGGCCCTTCCAGGACGAGTTCAGGCCCGGCACGCGCGGCATCCCGCTCGCGCAGGCGCTCGACCAGGCCGCCCGCGAGGATCGCGTGCTGGTGCTTGGCCTGCACGGTGGCAGCGCGGAGAACGGCGAATTGCAGGCGATGTGCGAGATGCGCGGCATCCCCTTCACCGGCTCCAGCTCGGCGTCCTCGCATCTCGCCTTCGACAAGGTCGCGGCGAAGCGATTCGCGGCGATTGCGGGCGTGCCGGCGCCGAGCGGCATCGCCCTCGACGAGATCGACGCTGCCTTCGCCGAATACGGCAGGCTGATCGCCAAGCCTGCGCGCGACGGATCAAGCTACGGCCTGATCTTCGTCAACGCGAAGCAGGACATCGTCGCCGTCCGCAACGCCGCCGCGACGGAGGAATATCTGATCGAGCCGTTCGTTGCGGGCGTGGAGGCAACCTGCGGCGTGCTGGAGCGGTCCGACGGCGCAATCTTCTCGCTGCCGCCGATCGAGATCGTGCCGGCGGAGGGCGCGTTCGACTACACCGCAAAATACCTGCTCAAATCGACCCAGGAGATCTGCCCCGGGCGCTTTTCGCCTGATATCAGCGCCGCGATCATGGACCTCGCGCTCCGCGCCCACCGGGCGTTGTCCTGCGCCGGCTATTCCCGCACCGACTTCATCGTCTCCGCCAAGGGCCCGATCTATCTTGAGACCAATACGCTGCCGGGGCTGACCAAGGCCTCGCTCTATCCGAAGGCGCTCAAGGCGCAGGGCATCGAGTTCGTCGATTTCCTGCAAGAGCAGATCGAATTGGCCAGGCGGCGGACAAGTCCTTCCGTCATTCCGGGGCGCGCGTAGCGCGAACCCGGAATCCATCGGGCTACGGGCGCAAGCGGCGAAATGGATTCCGGGCTCGATGCTTCGCATCGCCTCGGAATGACGGGGGAGTATCCCGCGCGTCTAAAAGCACCCGGAACTGGTTCCGTGCCGAATCGGGAACCCCGGGCGATTGCTAAAATCCTAAGGATTGCGTGGCAAACTACGCACATTGCTCATCAAAACGCGTTCCGCGTTAACCGCTTTTACCTTTTGTTTACCAGGAAGTCCGAAGGTTAACGCTGGCGGCGCATGTAGCGCTTGGCTGCCGGGCGTGAGCTGTCGCGGGAACTTTCACTTCGACACGCGTAACGAGGGACAGGGGGCCTTTCTTACTGGCTTCGACACCCAGGCCGGCATCACCGAGACGTTGTGTGCGCCAGGACCCGCAAACGTGTTGCGGGCAGAAGGTTTGACGAGCTCGTGCAATGGATGGTGCAGGCCGCCTCACTCGATCACTGCGATCGCTGAGGCCCGAAGCTGACCTGAAAGCAGCCGCTATTGGAGCGGCGGTGCTGCTGCGCGAGTATTTTGCCCACCGTCGTGCCCGTCGTCGTACCCGCCGCGCCCCGCCGGTGATCGATCGCGATCCGCCGAGCCGCTTCATCCTTCTGGTCGAGCGCTATCTGCCGCGCCGCGTCGGTCTTGCCGCCACCGTCTTCATCCTGCTCGGCAGCGCCGGCCTCGGCATCGTCAAGGGCGGCCATGTCGACGAATTCGTCACAGGGCTTTCGGATGCGCGCAATGCGCTCGCCAACTCGGCGGGCTTCCGAATCACCACGGTGGCCATCAACGGCCGCAAGCAGTTGAGCCAGGACGAGGTGCTGGCGATCGGCGGCGTCAACGGTCGCTCCTCGCTGCTGTTCCTGGATGCCGCGACCGTGCGCGATCGGCTGAAGGCCAATCCCTGGATCGCCGACGCGACGATCCTGAAGCTGTATCCGGGCCAGCTCCAGATCGACATCGTCGAGCGCAAGGCTTTCGCGCTGTGGCAGCAGGATGGGCGCCTGTCCGTAGTCGCGGATGATGGCGCGGTCCTCGAGCCCTACGTGTCGCGCCGCTTCCTCACGTTGCCGCTCGTGGTCGGCAAGGGGGCCGAGACCAGGGCCAAGGACTTCCTGGCGCTGCTCGACCGCTATCCGCAGGTGCGTTCGGTGACCAAGGCCGCGATCTTCGTTGGCGAACGGCGCTGGAATCTGCGGCTCAAGGATGGGCTCGACATCCGCCTGCCCGAGAACGACGTCGGCAATGCGCTCGCCGCGCTCTCCAAGCTCGACAAGGAAGACCGGCTGTTCTCGCGCGACATCGTCGCCGTCGACATGCGCCTGCCTGACCGGCTGACGGTGCAACTGGCCGAGGAAGCGGCAAAGGCGCGCGAAGAGCTGTTCAAGGACAAGAAGTCGAAGAAGAAGGGCGGTGACGCATGACCGTCCTGGATCGCAATCTGACGCCGAAGACGCGCCCGATGGCCCACAAGCGCACTGCGCTGGTGGCTTCGCTCGATATCGGCACCAGCAAGATCGCCTGCATGATCGCGCGGCTGAAGCCGTCGCCGCCGAGCGAAGCCCTGCGCGGCCGCACCCATGCGGTGGAATTGATCGGCTACAGCCAGATCCAGTCGCGCGGCGTCAAGGCCGGCGCGGTGGTCGATCTCGCCGAATGCGAGAAGGCGGTGCGTCATGCGGTGGCGCTGGCCGAGCGCATGGCCAAGGTCCGAGTCGAATCCGTGCTGCTGCCGGTCGCCGGCGGCCGGCCCGCCGGCCAGCTCGTCGAGGCTGCCGCCGACATTCGCGGCGGCTCGGTGACGGAAGCCGATATCAGCCGCGTCACCACGGCCGGCATGATCCACGCGACCGCCCACGGGCGGACCGTGCTGCACGCGCTGCCAGTCGGCTACGCACTCGACGGCGTCAAGGGCATCCGCGACCCGCGCGGCATGGTGGCGAGTCAGTTCGGCGTCGACATGAATGTCGTCACGGCCGACGCCACCGTCGCCAAGAACCTGATGCTCGTGGTCGAGCGTTGCCACCTCAACGTCGAGGCGATGGCGGCGAGCTCCTATGTCGCCGGCCTCTCGGTGCTCACCGATGATGAAGCCGATCTCGGCGCCGCCGTGGTCGAGATGGGCGCCGGCTCGACCACGATCGCGACCTATTCGGGGGGACGCTTCGTGCACGCGTCGGGATTTGCGCTCGGCGGGCAACACATCACGATGGATCTTGCGCGCGGCATCGGCGCATGCATTGCGGATGCCGAGCGAATCAAGACTTTATACGGCACCGTGCTGACCGGCGGCTCGGATGCGCGCGAGCTGATGTCGGTCCCGACCGCCGGCGACGAACGCGACACGCCGCAGATCGTCTCCCGCGCCACGATTGCGAACATCGTCCGGCATCGCGCCGAGGAGATTTTTGAGATGGTCCGGGACCGGCTCAAGGCTTCCCCGTTTGCGGCAGAGCCGAGGGCGCGGGTCGTGCTGAGCGGCGGCGCCTCGCAGCTCACCGGCATGATCGAACTCGCCACCCGCATTCTCAATCGGCCGGTGCGGATCGGCCGTCCGCTCGGCTTCGGCCGTCTGCCCAACGAGGCCAAGGGTCCGTCGTTCGCGGTGCCCACCGGGCTTCTGGTCTATCCGCAATACGCTCACCTTGAACATGTCGAACCGCGGCACACGCGGCAGCTCAAGACAGGGACTGACGGTTATTTCGGAAAGGTCGGACGATGGCTTCGCGAGGGCTTCTGATGACCACTCATAAGGCCCACAGGATTTTCACCAGCTCCCGCGGCCGCAGGCCGGGGCGAACCTACGCGCGCGCGTAATCGAGAGGCAACCATGGCACTCAATCTGACCCCTCCTGACATCAGCGAGCTGAAACCGCGGATCACCGTCTTCGGCGTCGGTGGCGCGGGCGGCAATGCCGTCAACAACATGATCACCGCCGGGCTGCAGGGCGTCGATTTCGTCGTCGCCAACACGGACGCGCAGGCGCTGACCATGTCGAAGGCGCAACGCATCATCCAGATGGGCACGCAGGTGACCCAGGGCCTCGGCGCCGGCTCGCAGCCGGATGTCGGCGCAGCCGCCGCGCAGGAGGTCATCGACGAACTCCGTGATCACCTCACCGGCGCCAACATGGTGTTCGTCACCGCCGGCATGGGCGGCGGCACCGGCACCGGCGCCGCTCCCGTGATCGCCAAGACCGCTCGCGAGATGGGCATCCTCACCGTCGGTGTGGTGACCAAGCCGTTCCACTTTGAAGGCCAGCGCCGCATGCGCACCGCCGAGAACGGCATCTCCGAGCTGCACAAGGTGGTCGACACCCTGCTGATCATCCCGAACCAGAACCTGTTCCGGGTCGCCAACGAGAAGACCACCTTCGCCGACGCTTTTGCGATGGCCGACCAGGTGCTCTACTCGGGCGTTGCCTGCATCACCGACCTGATGGTCAAGGAAGGCCTGATCAACCTCGACTTCGCCGACGTCCGCGCCGTGATGCGCGAGATGGGTAAGGCGATGATGGGCACGGGCGAGGCGACCGGTGAGAAGCGCGCGCTCACCGCCGCCGAGGCCGCGATTGCCAATCCGCTGATCGACGACTCCTCGATGAAGGGTGCCAGGGGCCTCCTGATCTCGATCACCGGCGGCAAGGATCTCACCCTGTTCGAAGTCGACGAGGCCGCCACCCGCATCCGTGAGGAGGTCGACCCCGACGCCAACATCATCGTCGGCGCCACCTTCGACGAGACGCTCGACGGCATCATCCGCGTATCCGTGGTTGCGACCGGCATCGAGCAGGCCGCGATCGCCCGCAACGCCGCCGCCGCGGCTCCCGCTGCGCCTGCGCCGGCCGGCAACGGTTCGCCCGAGAGCCGGCTCGCCGACCTGACCGCCCGGCTGCGCGCCGACAACCAGCGCCTGGCCGAACGTGCCCATAAGCTGGAAGCCGGCGGCGCTCCGATGGCCGCGCCGGCACCTGCCGCGCCGCCGCCGCTGCGCCAGCAGGGCAGCGTCGAGCGTGCCGCGCTCGCCGCCATCGCCGCCGCCGTGTCGCCGGAACAGCAGGCCGCGCCGATGCAACCGGCGTCCTATGGCGACGTCACCGTCCGCCCGATCGCGCAGAAGCCGACCCTGTTCCCCGATCCGGAAGCGACCAGGGTCGAAGCCCACGAGCCGGCGACGCCGGAAAACTTCATTCCGCCGACCGCCGAGCGGCCGCCGGTGCGCACGCCGCGGATGCCGAAGTTCGAGGACCTGCCGATGCCGGCCCAGGCCGAGATCCGCCAGGCCCGTGGCGAGGCCGAGGAGGAACATCCGCAGAAGACCCGCCTGTCGCTCTTGCAGCGGCTCGCCAATGTCGGCCTCGGCCGCCGCGAGGAGGAGAGCGAGCCCCCGGTCGCGGCCCGCGCCTCCGGTCCGGCCATGCCGCCGCTACCCGAGCGCAAGCCGCAGCGTAACGTGGCGCAGCAGATCGCGGCGCACGACCCGGTATCTGAGTATGCGAAGCGTCCCGCGCCGCAAGGTTTGGATCCCCACGGCCGGCCGGCACCTGTTGCGCCGACGCCACAGGGAGATGACCATCTTGATATCCCGGCCTTCCTGCGCCGGCAGGCAAACTGAGCTTTGTTACAATCCTGATCATTCAAAGAGCCCCGGCGGAACCCGCCGGGGCTCTTTTCTTTAACCGTCTCCGTGGTCATAGCCCGGCAAACAAGTAACTGAAATTAAATGATTAATCAGGTATTCCATGACTTGGTCATGGTACCGAAAGGGTGTCCGGCCGCTCCGTAATTTGGTTAAGCCTTGGCGCGATTGCGGCGGAGATGGGGTAACAATCGGTAAAGAAGCGTGAGTTGTACGCTCTCGGGCGGTGACTATGGTCTGTCCAACTTTGGGGATGCCTAAGCGAGTCGGTTGGGGAAGTAAGGCCGCCTCGTCTTAGGTTACGTCGGGTAGTGTGGGCGCATATCGGATGAAATTAAGCCGTCAAACAACGCTTCGGTCGCAGGCCACCGTGACGGGCGTCGGCGTTCACTCCGGTTTACCGGTCAGCCTTACCATTGGACCTGCTCCCGTTGACGCGGGCTATACTTTTATCCGGACGGGTCTCGACGGGGCCGACCGCGAAGTTCACGCCGCCGCTGATGCCGTGATCGCGACCGAGTTCGCGACCGTCCTGGGCGACCGCGAGGGGCCGCTGGTATCGACCGCCGAACACGTGCTGGCTGCGCTGCGCGGCATGGGCGTCGACAACGCCACCATCGAAATCGACGGTCCGGAAGTGCCGATCATGGACGGCAGCGCTTCGGCCTTCGTCGCCGCGGTCGATCAGGCCGGTATTGTCACCCAATCCGCCGCCCGCCGCGTTCTCCAGGTGCTGAAGCCGGTGCAGGTCGCGATCGGCGACTGCTTCGGTGAGTTCCGTCCCTTTGCCGGCGGCTTCCGTGCCGAAGTCGAGATCGACTTTGCCAATCCCTTGATCGGCCGCCAGAGCTACTGTTTCGATCTTTCCGCTGAGAGCTTCCGCCGCGAGATTTCGCGTGCCCGCACCTTCGGCTGCATGAATGACGTGGCGCGGCTGTGGAGCGCAGGTTTCGCGCTCGGCGCCTCTTTCGAGAACTCGGTGGTGTTCGACGAGACCCGCCTGCTCAACGCCGAAGGCCTGCGCTTCCGCGACGAATGCGTCCGCCACAAGGTGCTGGACGTGGTCGGCGATCTCGCGCTGGCCGGCCTGCCGATCCTGGGCGCCTATCGCTCGGTTCGCGGCGGCCACAAGCTGAACCATGCCGCGCTGACCGCGCTGCTTTCCGATCGCAGCGCGTGGCGGGTGGTCGAATCGGAAACCGCGCGCCGTTCCCGCACCGTTGCCGAGGCCGGGAGTGCCACTGTCGGCGGCCTGATCGCCCCGGCCTATGGCCCGGACGTGTCCTAAACACCGCTTTCCGTTAGCGTTTTCTAGAGCGTTTTCGAGCGAAGTGGGCACCGGTTCGCATGAAGAAAACGGGTCAAAACAAGAATCTAGAGCTTCGGTTCTGATTCCATCAGAACCGAAAATGCTCTAGCAATTTCCATAGTAACCACAGCCGATAGTGACCGTCTTGGGGCCGCCTTAATCCGGGCGAAATGGCTCCGTATTCGGTTGGTCGAGGGTCGTTTTTCGGCTAGACAGGCCTGCGGTTGCACGGGGCAGCACAGGCGCGGGGAAAATTTCCGTCCATGGCCTCGTTCGTGGACAGATCGCCATCAATCGCTTCCAAGGCGCCGGGTTCTCACATTCATGCCGTTATCGCGTAGCACGCACGAATCATGCACCTCATCAGCCGGCCGCGCCGGAGGGGCATCATTGTTGCGGCTGGCCGCGGGCCTGATCGTGCTGGCGCTGCCGTTGGGTGGTTGCGGCACCGGTCCGCTGTGGGACAAGTTCCTGGCCAAGGACGACACCTTCAACGAGGAGCCCGCGGACAAGCTCTACAATGAGGGCTTGTACCTGATGAACCAGCGCAAGGATCCTCGTGCGGCCTCGAAGAAGTTCGAGGAGGTGGACCGTCAGCATCCCTATTCCGATTGGGCGCGCAAATCGCTCCTGATGTCGGCCTATTCCTCCTACCAGCAGGGCGACTACGATACCTGCATCGGGTCGGCGACACGTTACGTCACCTTGCATCCCGGCAGTCCGGACGCGGCCTACGCGCAATACCTGATCGCGGCCTCGCATTACGACCAGATCCCGGACATCACCCGCGACCAGACCCGCACCGAGAAGGCGATCGCGGCGCTGGAAGAGGTGATTCGCAAATATCCGACCTCGGAATATGCGACCTCCGCCAAGGCCAAGCTCGAGGGCGCGCGCGACCAGCTCGCTGGCCGCGAGATGAATGTCGGTCGCTATTACATGGAGCGGCGGGACTTCACTGCCGCGATCAATCGCTTCAAGACCGTGGTCACGCAGTATCAGACCACGCGGCATGTCGAGGAGGCCTTGGCGCGGCTCACCGAGGCCTATATGGCGATCGGCATCCCGAGCGAGGCGCAGACCGCCGCCGCTGTGCTTGGGCACAATTTTCCTGACAGCCGCTGGTACAAGGACGCCTATAATCTAGTAAAGTCCGGCGGTCTCGAGCCGAGCGAGAATCAGGGTTCCTGGATCAGCAGGACCTTCAAGAAGATATTATAGGCCTGGAATAGTCCTCACATGCTGGCGCGTCTGTCGATCCGTGACATCGTCCTGATCGAACGGCTCGATATCGAATTCTCCCGTGGTTTGGCGGTGCTGACCGGCGAAACCGGCGCGGGCAAATCGATCCTGCTCGATGCATTTGCGCTGGCCCTTGGCGGCCGCGGCGATGCCGGGCTGGTGCGGCACGGCGCCGAGCAGGGGCAGGTGACGGCGACCTTCGACGTGCCGAAGAATCACCCGGCGGCAAAGCTGCTGGCCGATAACGGGCTCGACGACAACGGCGAGATGATCCTGCGCCGCGTGCAGCTCGCCGATGGCCGCACCCGCGCCTTCATCAACGACCAGGCGATCTCTGTGCAGACCCTGAAGGCGGTGGGCGCCGCGCTGGTCGAGATTCACGGCCAGCATGACGAGCGCGCCCTGGTCGATGCCTCGACCCACCGGCGGCTGCTTGACGCCTTTGCGGGGCTCGAGAAGGATGTGGCGGCGCTGGAATCGCTGTGGGAGGCACGGCGCAGCGCCAACGCCGCGCTGGAGGAGCATCGCGCCGGCATGGAACGCGCCGCGCGCGAGGCCGATTATCTGCGCCACGCCTCGCAGGAACTGAAGACGCTGGCGCCGAAGGACGGTGAGGAGACCGAGCTCGCCAACCGCCGCACCACCATGATGCAGGGCGAGAAGATCGCTACCGATCTGCGCGAAGCGCAGGAGGCGATCTCGGGCCCTCATTCGCCGGTGGCCGCGCTGTCGGGCGCTGTGCGCCGCCTTGAGCGCCGCGCTGGCAGCTCGCCGTCACTGGTCGAGCCCGCGGTGAAGGCGATCGATGCCGCCATCAACGCGCTCGAAGAGGCCGATCAGCACCTCAACGCTGCGCTTGCGGCGGCCGACTTCGATCCGGCCGAGCTCGAGCGCATCGAAGAGCGCCTGTTCGCGCTGCGCGCCGCCTCGCGCAAATATGCGACGCCGGTCGATGGATTGGCCGCACTCGCCAGCAAATATGCCGCCGACATTGCGCTGATCGATGCCGGCGCCGATCGGTTGAAGAAGCTCGAGGCCGCGGCTGAAGAGACCGACAAGCGCTATGCTGCCGCGGCAGCCAAACTGTCGATGGCGCGGACCAAATCCGCCGAAAAGCTCAACAAGGCCGTTAACGCCGAACTGGCGCCGCTGAAGCTCGAGCGCGCGAAGTTCATGACGCAGGTCGAGACCGATGCGGCCTCGCCCGGGCCGGAAGGCATCGACCGCGTCGAGTTCTGGGTCCAGACCAATCCGGGGACAAAGCCGGGGCCGCTGATGAAGGTCGCTTCCGGCGGCGAGCTGTCGCGCTTCCTGTTGGCGCTGAAGGTCGTGCTGTCCGACCGTGGCTCGGCGCCGACGCTGGTGTTCGACGAGATCGACACCGGCGTTGGCGGCGCTGTGGCGGATGCGATCGGTGGGCGGCTGTCGCGGCTGGCCGACAAGGTGCAGGTGATGGCGGTCACGCATGCGCCGCAGGTCGCAGCCCGCGCCAGCCAGCATTTGCTCATTTCCAAGGACGCGCTCGACAAGGGCAAGCGCGTCGCCACCCGCGTCAACGCGCTCGCCGCCGACCACCGCCGCGAGGAAATCGCCCGCATGCTCGCCGGCGCCGAGATCACCGCCGAAGCGCGCGCGGCCGCGGAGCGCCTGTTGCGCGCGGCCACCGCGTAACTCTCTCCGTCATTCCGGGGCGATGCGAAGCATTGAACCCGGAATCTCGAGATTCCGGGTTCGGTCCTAACGGACCGCCCCGGAATGACGAGATTAGTTACAGATCGACTCGTACAGATCGTTCCACTCGGGGTTATTCGTTTCGATCAGCTGCACCTTCCAACTTCGCTTCCACCTCTTGAGCTCCTTCTCGCGCGAGATCGCGGAGATCGGATCGTCATAGATTTCGAACCATACCAGCCGTGTGATATTGTATTTGGAAGCGAAGCCACGGACCGCCTTGGTTCGATGTTCATAGACGCGGCGTACGAGGTCGTTGGTCACGCCAATATAGGTCGCTCCATCCTTTCGGCTCGCAAGAATATAGACGTAGTAAGCCATGATAGCGGTGTGCATAACCTCTAGATTCCGGGTCTGGTCCTTCGGACCATCCCGGAATGACGAACTATAACGGGCATCATGGCCAAGTCCAAAAAAACAGTCCTTCCCGACGTCGACAAGCTCACCAAGGCGCAGGCCAAGGTCGAGCATACGCGGCTCGCGCTCGAACTGGAGGCGCACGACCGGCGCTATTACCAGGAAGACGCGCCCACCGTCACCGACGCCGAGTATGACGCGCTGCGCCAGCGCTACAACGCGATCGAGAAACGCTTTCCCGACTTCGTCACCCCTGATTCGCCATCGCAGAAGGTCGGCGCCGCACCGTCGGGACGCTTCAAGAAAGTGCGGCATTCGCTGCCGATGCTGTCGCTCGACAACGCCTTTGCCGAGAGCGACGTGCGCGACTTCGTCGATCGTATCGTGCGCTTCCTGCGGCTTGGTGACGACAAGATCGATTTCTCCGCCGAGCCGAAGATCGACGGCCTCTCGATGTCGCTGCGCTATGAGGGCGGCGAGCTCGTCACAGCCGCGACCCGCGGCGATGGCGCCGAGGGCGAAGACGTCACCGCCAACATCCGGACGCTCGAGGATGTCCCCGAGAGGTTGAAGGGCCGCAACGTGCCCGAGATCTGCGAGGTGCGCGGCGAAGTCTACATGACCAAGAAGGCCTTCCTTGCGCTCAACGAACGCCAGAAGGCCGCCGGCGATACCGTCTTTGCCAATCCGCGTAATTCGGCCGCGGGCTCGTTGCGTCAGAAGGACCCTGGCATCACCGCTTCGCGGCCGCTCGGCTTCTTCGCCTATGCCTGGGGCCAGATGAGCGCGATGCCGGAGGACACGCAGACCGGCATGATCCATTGGTTCGAGCGCTGCGGCTTCAAGACCAATCCGCTGACCAAGCTCTGTCACTCGGTCGATGAGCTGCTTGCCTTCCATCACAAGATCGAGGAGCAGCGCGCCGAGCTCGACTACGACATTGATGGCGTTGTCTACAAGGTCGACCGCATCGACTGGGAGGAGCGGCTCGGTTTTATCTCGCGCACGCCGCGCTGGGCGATCGCGCATAAATTCCCGGCCGAACGGGCGATGACCGTGCTGCGCGATATCGAGATCCAGGTCGGGCGCACCGGCTCGTTCACGCCGGTCGGCAAGCTCGAGCCGGTCGGCGTCGGCGGCGTCATCGTGCAGAACGTCACGCTGCATAACGAGGACTACATCAAGGGCATCGGTGGTCACGGCGAGCAGTTGCGAGAGGGCCGCGACATCCGGATCGGCGATACCGTGGTGATCCAGCGCGCCGGTGACGTGATTCCGCAAGTGGTCGACGTCGTCATCGACAAGCGGCCGAAGAACGCCAAAGAGTTTCACTTCCCGAAGAAGTGCCCGTGCCCGCTGCATACCGACGTCGTGCGCGAGGAGACCGCGACCGGCGAGGAGGGTGCGCGCGCCCGCTGCACCGGCGAGTTCGCCTGTCCGTTCCAGAAGATCGAGCACCTGAAACTGTTCGTCTCGCGCCGTGCCTTCGACATCGATGGGCTCGGCGAGAAGCAGCTCGAATTCTTCTTCGATAAGGAATGGGTGCGGGAGCCCGCCGATATCTTCACGCTGCCCAAGCGCAACCAGAAGCTCAAGCTCGAAGAGATCGAGGGTTACGGCGAAACCTCGGTGCGCAACCTGTTCGCAGCGATCGAGAGCCGGCGCCGGATCGCGCTGGAGCGCTTCATCTACGCGCTCGGCATGCGCCATGTCGGCGAGACCACGGCGCTGGCGCTGGCGCGCGGCTACGGCTCATGGGAGGCGTTCCACGATGCCTGCCTGCGGGTTGCGAAGGGTGACGAGGAAGCGATCGCGGAGATGGATGCGCTCGACCAGATCGGCGACACCGTGATCAAGAGCGTCGCGGCCTATTTCGGCGAGAGCCACAACCGCGGCATCGTCGAGCGGCTGGTCAAGGAGCTCGACGAGATCATCGATACCGAAAAGCCGAAGAGCAATTCGGCGGTCGCCGGCAAGACCGTCGTGTTCACCGGCTCGCTGGAGAAGATGACGCGCGACGAGGCCAAGGCGACCGCCGAGCGATTGGGCGCGAAGGCGGCAAGCTCAGTGTCGAAGAAGACGGACTACGTGGTCGCAGGTCCCGGCGCGGGATCGAAGCTCGCGGAAGCCAAGAAGCACGGCGTGGCCGTGCTGACCGAGGACGAATGGCTGAAGCTGATCGGGGAGTGAAGTGACCTGGTTGTCATTCCGGGATGGTCCGAAGGACCAGACCCGGAATCTCGAGGTTCCGGGTTCGATGCTTCGCATCGCCCCGGAACGACGCACAACAGCTACATCATCCCCGCTTCGTCCTCCTCCGCCCGCTCGATCAGTGCCTCGGTCACCACCACGTTTCGCCGTGGCACGAGAAAAATCATGCTCGATGCGCATGCGATCGAGATGACGAGGATCGCGCTCGTCAGCGGCAGCGTGGTGGTGGAATGGCCGCCGAGATAGGCGCCGAACTGCGACACCAGCGAGCCGACGCCCTGCTGCAGGAATCCCATCGCGCCGGAGGCGGTGCCGGCGGCTTCGGGGCGGACGCTGATCGCGCCGGCCGCCGAGTTCGCCATCACGAAGGCGTTGCCGGCCATCACGATCATCTGGGTGCCGAACAGCCAGAGCGGGGCCTGGTTGACCCCGGTGAAGCTAAAGATGAGGTTCAGGAGGCTGCCGCCGAGTTGCAGCGCAAGCCCGAACCAGATCAGTTGTTCCAGCGAGTGACGCGGCGCGAAGCGCACGCAGAGCAAATTGCCGACCAGATAGGCAAACCCCGTGGTCGCGAACCACGCGCCATATTCGGCGCTGGTGCGTCCCATCTGGGTCACCACGATGTAGGGGCCGCCGCCGGCGAAGGTGAAGATGATCTGCGAGGCCAGCACCTGGCACAGCACATAGCCGATGAAGGCGCGGCTCCTGATCAGGCTGCCGACATCGCGGCGGAAGTTGCTGTCTTCGCTGCGGACGCGACGCGTCTCCGGCAGCGCCAGCGCGATGCCGACGGCGACCGCGAGCGAGCCCGCGGTGATGGCATAGAAGATCGCGCGCCAGCCGAACACGGTCTCCAAGAGGCCGCCGGTCAAGGGGCTCAGCATCTGCGCGATCATCATCACCGCGATCACCAGGCTGATCATGGCGCCGACGCGGTCGCGGCTATAGAGATCGCGGATGATGGCGCGGCTCACCACCATGCCGCTGGCGCCGCCGAGCGCCTGGAAGAAGCGTGCCGCGATCAGTTGCGGGAGGGTTTCCGCGAAAATGCTTCCGATACCAGCCACGACCATCAGGCCGAGGCCGGCCAGCAGCACCGGCCGCCGCCCGAACTTGTCCGACAGCGGGCCCATGATGAGCTGCGAGCAGGCGATGCCGACCATGAACAGCGACACCGTCATCTGCGCGATCGAGATGTCGCGGCCGAACGTCGTCGCCAGCACCGGCAGCGCCGGCACCAGCATATAGAGCGAGATCGGCGCTACGCCCGTCATTGCGACGAGCAACAGCAGCATGAGCTTCGATGTCGCGATGTCCTTCGTTGCCGCGTCGGGCGGCTTGCCCATCACGCCATGCATTCAGCTACGCATCCTTTCGTGGGGCGAATGTAACGAGATGCGCAGATGCGAATACGGATGTTTCGGCATGCGGCTATGCCGATTCCGGGAGGCGGTGATGAAGCGGTGCCTTTGCTGCAAGCACCTGCCTCCACTGTCATCATCCGTGAAGGCGAATGATGCAGTATTTCGGAGATTGAAATTATACCCGGCGACGCCGCGGCGTACTGGATTCCCTGCCGGAGCCTGTCATCGGGCTCGCCGAAGGCGGGGAATGACGGGGAAGATAGCGGGCGCTTACGTCAGCGGCGCTGTTGCCCGGTCGAGCCACTGTTGCGTGGCGTCATCGCCGAGCTGCGGGCGTACCTCGGCCTTGACGCGGGCATGGTAGTCGTTGAGCCATTTCAGCTCGGCCTCGCCCAGCAACGTCACGTCGATCAGCCGGCGGTCGATCGGCGCCAGCGTCAGCGTTTCGAATGCGTTCATCGGCTTTTCGGCGCCTGATATGTCGATGCCGATCACGAGCTCGAGGTTCTCGATCCGGATGCCGTAGGCATCGGTCTTGTAGTAGCCGGGCTCGTTGGAGAGGATCATGCCGCGCTTCAGCGGCGTGGTGCCGAGCTTTGAGATTCTCGCCGGCCCCTCATGCACGGAAAGATAGCTGCCGACGCCATGGCCGGTGCCGTGCTCGAAATCGATGCCGGCCTGCCAGAGATATTGCCGCGCCAGCGTGTCGAGCTGCGCGCCGGTGGTGCCGTCGGGGAACACCGCGCGCGCAATCGCGATATGGCCGCGCAGCACCCGGGTGAAGCGGTCGCGCATCTCCGCTGTCGGCTTACCAATCGCGATGGTGCGGGTGACGTCAGTGGTGCCGTCCTCGTATTGCGCGCCGGAATCGATCAAGAGCAGATCGCCGGATGCGATCCGGCGGTTGCTCTTGCGGGTGACGCGGTAGTGCACGATGGCGCCGTTCGGCCCGGTGCCGGCGATGGTCGGGAATGAAACATCCTTCAGCGCGCCGGTCTCGCGGCGGAAGGTCTCCAGCGCCTCGACGGTGTCGATCTCGGTGAGCCCGCCCGAGGGCGCCTCGCGGTCGATCCAGGCCAGGAAGCGCGCCAGCGCCACCGCGTCGCGCTGATGCGCAGTTCGCGTGCCCTGGATCTCCGCGGCGTTCTTCACGGCCTTCAACAGGCTCACCGGATCGCTGCCGCGCACCGGCTTGCCGCCCGCGGTGGTGATCAGGCGGTTCAGCGCCTCGGCCGCGGTCGCATTGTCGAGCGCGATCGCGGCGCCGCGCTGCGCGAGCTCGGTCAGCTTCATGGTGAGCCGGTCCGGCTCGTCGACATCGGCGGATTGCTCGAGATGGTCGCGCGTGAGGTTCGAAAGCTTGCGGTGATCGATGAACACCGTCGGCCGGCCCTCTCTCGGCACCAGCGCGTAGGAGAGTGGCAGCGGCGTATGCGAGACGTCGGCGCCGCGGATATTGAACGTCCAGGCCACTGCGTGGCTGTCCGACAGCACCAGCGCGTCGACGCCGAGCTTGTTGATCTCGTCCCTGATCCGCTCCAGCTTTATGGCCTCCGCCTCGCCGGCGAATCGCAGGCCGTGGATGGTGACCGGCCCGAGCGGCGGGCGCGGTCGCTCGGTCCAGATCGCATCGACCGGGTTGCTGTCGACCGCAACCAGTTCGGCTCCGGCCTTGGCGCAGGCCGCCGCGAGACGCTCGGCTGCCGCAGAAGTGTGCAGCCACGGGTCAAATCCTAGGCTGTCGCCGGCGGAAAGATGTTTTGTCAGCCAGTGTTCCGGCGGCGGATCGACAAGCGGTTGGATTTGCCAGGCCTTCGGATCGACCTGCTTTCCCGCCTGCAGCGTGTAGCGGCCATCCACGAACAAGGCGGCTTCCTGCATCAGCACGATTGCAAGTCCCGCCGATCCGGTAAAACCGGTCAGCCACGCCAGCCGCTCCTCGGATGGCGCAACATATTCATTCTGCTGCTGGTCGGCGCGGGGAATGACGAAGCCGGTCAGCTTCCGCCGCGCCAATTCCTCGCGGAACGCGGCCAGCCGCGCCGTCAGCGCCACGCCGCCTTCGGGTTCTTCGAACGTCTGGAAATGGGCCTCGGACATCGTTGGTCACTTTATGATTGCGTGGACATGTCCGCAATGTAAGCGGATATCGCCACAATTTGGCATAAGTTATGCTTCAATACCGTTTCGCAGGTTTAGAAAAGACGGAACGGTTTTCAAGGCAAGCCGTTCGACAACGATGTCGGGAGGCTTCCAGGAGTGTCTCAACTCAACGGCGAGGGGATACACGATGCCTGCTTTCAGCTTTGAGAAGATTTCGCCGCCGGTCCGCCGCGGCCCGATTGCTCCCATCGAACAGAAGCAGCGCGGTGTCATCGTCCAGATCCTGGATCGCTTTGTCGAACGGCGCGTCAGGCGCCGGCTCAAGGCGGAGAAGAGCGAGACAGCCCTCGGCAAGAACAAGGCAGCCGAATAGGCGTTTCTTGCGACCGACCGCGAGGTTCACTTCACATTCGTTCGTCCAGATTGGAAGCCTTCACCACGGTTGCGCCGATCACCCGCCTTCCTTCCAGTTCCCGAACGATCCTTTGGTGCGGTCCAACGACACCCAGATCGAACTCGCGATCGGGCGTCACGAGCATCATCTTTGCTCCGATGATGACCAGCACCGTGACGTCATGCTCCTCGCCGGAAACAGCGAGCTTTGCGATCTCGCTTCGAAATGGCTCCCGTCGCCAAGCGTCAGGAAAGCCAGGATCGCACCGGATTTCGATCCCGTCCTGCGAGGCCGTCAGCACAAGTTTCGACCTGTTCGGCTTCCAGTGCGGTCCGAATCGCTGATCGATCAACCACAGGCAATTGAAGGATCGGCACTCAGCCGGTCGGTTCTCATAGCTCTGGCATCCGCGCCCAGGCTTGCATTCCGGGCACCACGCTGCTGCCGGCTTCGCGAGCGTCTCGATCGCCATGACCTTGCAGCAAAGCGTGCAATCGCCGCATTCCCTTGCCAGAGGGCTCACTTAACCGAGCGCAGCAGCAGGCTGCTCCATCCCTCGATTCTCAGATGCCGTAACGGCACCAGCCCACGCGCGCGATAGGCGGCGATCACGCTTGGCGCCTGATGCGTCAAAAGCCCCGACAGGATCACGCGCGCGGAAGGCGCGAGATGCCGCGCCATCGGGCCCGCCAGTTGCCGCAGCGGATTGGCGAGGATGTTTGCGAGCACGAGGTCGAACGGGCCGTGCTCGGAAAATTGCGGCGCCGAGAAACCGGTGGCGCGGATCATCGTCACGAGATGGCCGGTCTTGTTCAACTCGGCATTCTCGCGTGCGACGTTGACCGATGGCGGATCGATGTCGCTTGCCAGCACGGCGCCGTGCAGCGCCTTCGCCGCGGCGATCGCCAGCACGCCGGTGCCGGTGCCGAGGTCGAGCACGCGGCGCGGATGGTGCGCCTTCAGCACGTGATCGAGCAGCAGCAGGCAGCCGCGCGTGGTGCCGTGGTGGCCGGTGCCGAAGGCCAGCGCCGCCTCGATCTCGATGCCGAGTTTGTTCGGCGGCACGCGGGTGCGGTCGTGCTGGCCGTGCACGACGAAGCGCCCAGCGGGGACGGGGACGAGGTCCTCGAGGCTGGCCTTGACCCAGTCCTTGGCCTCGACGGTGTCGAAGGCGATGGTCTTGGCAAGGTCATCGCCGGCCGCATTGGCGACGAGCTCGCGCATCAGCGCCTGATCGGGCGCATCGGCAAAATGCGCGGTGACCTCCCAGCGCCCGTCCGGCCGCTCGAATGCGGCAATCGCCGTCTCGCCCTCGAAGAATATTTCGGTCAGCACGTCGACCAGCCGCCTGGCGGTCTGCTCGTCGGGAAGCGCGAGGCTCGCGCGATGGGTGGGTTTCGGAAGCATTTAGGGTGACCGTTTCGACTTCATCTGGAACATCAGCATTAACCACGATCGCATTATCAGCGGGGAGCCGAAACTTCGAGGAACTCTCTGCTCGGCTCAGCCGCGGGCGGCTGAAAAGGCGAACCTCCATTGGCGCAGCCGGGGCTTGAGCGGAAGGGCCCGACATGGCTGCGCGGGCGGGCCTGTGCGCCCAAAACTCCGTATTTGTCCCGTAATTGAAAGTTCACCCAAACAATGCATGATCGTAACCCGTTGTTTTAATTAAATTTATAGTAGTTTTGTCCGGGAGTGATCATGAGTGGTTGCAAAAGGACGTGGGCCGAAATTCTTCGCAAGACCTTGAAGCTGATGGCGCAACGCATTGCTGAACTTCACGATCTTCGACGACAGGTGCGAGAGGCGGAAGCGAGGGCGCTTGCCAGGCGACGGCAAACATCGTCCGGACGGCCTCGAAGCATCAGGACAGGACTTCATCGTAGCCGCTTGAATGCGCGAGTCCGATGTCTTGAAGACCGGAAGCGGAACTTCTCCCTGTAAGTGATGCGCCAAATGGTACCGGGACGCTTGTTTGCGTCCGGCGTGATTGGTAAGTGCGCTCTGTATTTATTCCTGGGCGCGACTCGATGAAACGTAACGGCTTCCGATCCATGTCCACAGACCAACTGTGGGCGCTCCATGAACAAGTAGCGGCTGAGCTGACGCAACGAATAGTCAGCGAGAAAGCCACGCTTGAGGACCGGCTACGCAAGCTTCGGTCGTCTGACGAAGCTGCGAAACCCGATCGCAGCCGCCGTCCTTATCCAAAAGTCCTCCCCAAATATCGGAACCCGAAAAACCCTGGAGAGACGTGGTCGGGTCGCGGCAAACGTCCTCTATGGCTGACAAAGCGACTTGGTGCCGGCTCCAAGCTGGACGATTTCCTCATCGATCGCCCCGGCCGCAAGCGGCGCTAAACCAGATCGGTCATCGCAGTTCGCGACGCTTTTGCTTTCTGGAGCGTCGCACGGCCGTCATGGAGAAGTTGCCAACCGAGAATACCGGGGTTTTCAACAGGGTTCTCCACCTAGACATGATCCGATCAGGTTGAAATGCTGCCGCGATGGATGCTGCGCTCCATCTCTCGCAAGCAAGCGGGAGGAGGTGAAGCAAGCGACGTCGTGATAGGCTGCCAAAAAAAGGAGGGTCCCATGTCCCTGTTAAGACGGCCGCTCTATCAGCGCTCTGAAGGTGTCGACGAGGACCGCTGGCGCCTGGCATTCGATACCGAAACCCGCCGGCTGTTCGTCGAGCACGAAAAGAAGCGGGGTGACTTCCGCGGCGCCGGGTATGCCATTGAGACCGACGAGGTCGAGCTCGCGGAATTCCTGGAGCAGCCGAGCCAAGGGGGCCACGCGCGGGAGCAGCTCGTGAAACTGCTCGAAACGCTGTTTACCGACGATCGCGACGTGTCGCAGCCCGTGGCAGCCTGACCGGGTGGTGGATGCACATCGGCTTCCACCTGATATCCACAGGCCGTCCACAGGCTTTTCAACGCCTTGCGAACAGGGAGCGATGATCGCCCAGGATCACCTGCGCGGCGTTGTGACCGGGTGCGCCGGTGACGCCGCCGCCGGGATGGGCGCCGGAGCCGCAGTGATAGAGCCCCCTCACGGGGCCGCGGTAGTCGGCATGGCCGAGCATCGGACGGGCGGAGAAGAGCTGGTTCAGCGTCAGCGCGCCGTGGAAGATATCGCCGCCCAATAGGCCGAATTGCCGCTCCAGGTCGAGCGGGGAGAGCACCTGCCGGCCGATCACGCTTGCGGCAAAGCCGGGGGCGTATCTGTCGACCGTCGCGATCATAAGGTCGGCGACCTCATCGCGATGGTCGTCCCAGGATTTGCCGTCGGGCAGTTCCGGCGCGACGTGCTGGCAGAACAGGCTCGCGACATGCTGCCCAGCCGGCGCCAGCGAGTCGTCCAGAGTCGAGGGGATCAGCATTTCGACGATGGGCTCGCGGCTCCAGCCAAAGTTGCGCGCGTCGAGAAAGGCGCGGTCCATATAGCCAAGGCTCGGCGCGATGATGATGCCGGCGGTGAGGTGATCGCCTGCGCCCGGCAAAGCGGTGAAGGAGGGCAGGGCGCTCAACGCGACATTCATGCGAAAGGTGCCGGAGCCGTTGCGCCAGCGCGACATGCGCTGCAAAAATTCCGGCGCCAGCGCGCCCGCCGGCATCAGCCGCGTGTAGAGCAGTTTCGGATTGACGTTGGCGGCGACATATCTGGCGCGGATGGTGGTGCCGTCGTCGAGCACGACGCCGGCGGCGCGGCCGTTCTCGACCAGCACTTCGCGCACGCCGGCATCCAGTTCGATCTCGGCGCCATGCGCGCGTGCCGCCGCCGCCATCGCCTGCGTGATCGCGCCCATGCCGCCGACCGCGTGGCCCCACACGCCCTTCTTGCCATTCACCTCGCCGAAGGCGTGGTGCAGCATCACGTAAGCCGAGCCCGCGGCATAGGGGCTCGCATAATTGCCGACGATGGCGTCAAAGCCGAACAGCGCTTTCACCAAATCGTTCTCGAACCGCTCGTCCAGCATCTCGCCGGCCGAGCGGGTGAAGAGGTCGAGCAGGTCGCGCTGCTGCTCCAGCGAAAGCTTGCGCAAGAGGTTGGCGGATCCGAGCGCGTTGAAGGCCTCGCGGAGCGCGTCCGCGCCAAACCCCTCGACGATGTTCGGCGGCGCGCGCAGCACGAACTGGCGCAGCACATCGGCAATCGCCTCAAGTTGGCGCGAGAAGATGCCGATCTCCTCCGCATCATGCGCGCTCAGTCTGGCGACGGATTCCGTGGTGCGGCCTTCGCCGGTGAGGAGATGGCTGCCGTCAGGGGACGGCAGGAAATTTTGCGCACGGCGCTCGACGATCCGCAGGCCGTGCTCGGCGAGCCTGAGATCGGCAATGACCTTGGGGTTGAGCAGGCTCACCGTATAGGCCGCGACCGAGTTGCGGAACCCGGGATGGAATTCCTCCGTCACCGCAGCACCGCCAACCACCTTGCGGCGCTCGACCACTTTCACGCGCAACCCCGCCATCGCGAGATAGGCCGCGCAGGTGAGGCCGTTGTGCCCCGCACCGATGATGACGACGTCCGTTTCGTTCATGTCCGCTTCATTTTCTCAGGAGCTTGCCAGTAACCCATCGTTGCGCACAAGCCACTAGTATTTTCGCCACTCACCCCGGTCGTCATTCCAGGGATCGCCTCCCGGCGTGAGCCCGCCAACCTCTCCGTCATTCCGGGGCGCGCCTTTTGGCGCGAGCCCGGAATCCATTTATCCACGGGCGCAAGCGGCGAAATGGATTCCGGGCTCGTCCTTCGGACGCCCCGGAATGACACCCCCCGTCATTGCGAGCGGAGCGAAGCAATCTATGCCTCCGCTTGCGGCGCTATGGATTGCTTCGCGGAGCCTGTCATCGGGCGCGCGTTCGCGCGACCCGTTGGCTCGCAATGACGATCTGGATGCTTTGGGTGCGACATAACAACCCGTCGGGCAAATCAGCAAAAGTCTGTCCATCCTTGCAGCGAAAAATAAACCGCTTTCGCCGTCGGGCAAATCAGTGATTTAACTCCGCGCGTCTCAGCGCGAATGAGGGGCGGGTCGCGATCGTCACGAACGTTGCGGTGAGATGCGGTGGACGCGGGTGTTGCGACTGACGAGCGTGACATCAGCGGACGGCGAAGTCGTGTGGTCCTGGCGCCCCGACGCTGGCGCTAAGTTTTTTGCGCGACCAAGTCGCGCGAGAGATGACGGTGGCAAAAGAGCCCGGTCACCGGGGAGAGCACGAAGTAAGCCGTAACACCATCGCGCAGGGAAAGCCGGAATGCTTCGGTTGAACCTGTGGTCCTACCCCCGTGCTTTTTGTTGCACGGGA
>NZ_JBVAPG010000729.1:0-204 GCF_055413685.1 Bradyrhizobium sp. LeoA1Lang
CCCGTGTCGACGGCGAATATGTCGCCCGCATGGAGGACGTGCTCGATCTCTATGCTGAAGCGCCGGATCCCGAGCGGCCCCTGGTCTGCTTCGACGAGACCCCCGTCCAGCTGATCGGCGAGGTGCGCCAGCCGGTCCTGGCCCAACCGGGACAGCGCGAGCGCTACGATTACGAGTATCGCCGCAACGGCACCGTCAATCTCT
>NZ_JBVAPG010000730.1:0-202 GCF_055413685.1 Bradyrhizobium sp. LeoA1Lang
CGGTTTCCTTCGTGCTCTCCCCGGTGACCGGGCTCTTTTGCCACCGTCATCTCTCGCGCGAACTTGTTTCGCGCAAAAAACTTAGCGCCAGCGTCGGGGCGCCAGGACCACACGACTTCGCCGTCCGCGTCACATGCGCTCGTCAGTCGCACGCATCGCGTCCACCGCATCTCACCGCAACGTTCGTGACGATCGCGAGCCG
>NZ_JBVAPG010000731.1:0-200 GCF_055413685.1 Bradyrhizobium sp. LeoA1Lang
AAGATTGGACAACTGACAGTCGAGCGCGATTTTTTAGCGCGGAGGTCCGGAAGATGAGCAGGCCGGACCGTCGAGGAATGCTCGATCGCGCCGACATGGCGCTGTCGATCCGCCGGCAATGCATGTTACTTGGCATCGCGCGCTCTGGGGTCTACCGGCCGCCACGGCCGGCCAACGACAACGACCTTGCCCTGATGCGG